>NZ_AKJO01000046.1:0-5773 GCF_000282295.1 Pseudomonas sp. GM33 | reverse complement strand
GGTTCAAGACGGTATCTACAGGAGAAGGTTTAACTGTGCCGGACCATGTCCACATGCGGAATCCCGGCTTCCAGGAACTCCTCACTGACCATGTGGAACCCCAGGCGCTCATAGAACGCCGTGGCTTGTACCTGGGCGCTGAGCATCTGCTGCTTGAGTCCGCGCTCTTCGGCTTCGCCGATGACCGCTTGCATCAGCGCATCGCCGACTTTCAGCCCGCGCCAGTCCTTGAGTACCGATACCCGGCCGACATGTCCATCGGGCAGCAGGCGCGCGGTACCAATCGGAAAGTCGCCTTCGTAAGCGAGGAAGTGCACGGCATCAATGTCATCGGCGTCCCATTCCAGTTCTGGCGGAACGGATTGCTCGGCGACGAACACCGCTTCACGAATGCGCCGGATCTCGGCGTTGTCCTTTTGCCAGTCTGCGACACGTACGTGAATCTTATTCATCGGCAAACCCCAGGCTTCCTTGCTTGACCAGTTCGCACAGCAGGCCGCGGCCGTCTTCATCGCTCAGCCATTCGCCGAGGTTGTCGGCGTGCAGGGCGTCGGCGGCGCAGATCATCTTCAGCAGTTCGCGCAGTTTGCCCGGCAGGTAACGGCTCTGGCCGCTGGCGAACAGCAGCAGGTCGTCATCGACTTCGGACCATGCCAGGCGCGCGCTCGGGTTGCGAATCAGGATCGCGCCTTGCTCCAGGGCGGACATGAAGTCCTCTTCTTCGACGTCTTCCGGACCCACCACCAGTTCCGGGTAGCGTGGCTCGGTCATGAACTGGCCGAACCAGGTCAGCAGCAGGCGCTCGTCGCTCATGTGCTCGGCCAGCAGGCCTTTGAGGCGATCGAGTGCATCGCGCTGGATCTGGTGAGGGTCGGCAGTCGGCAAGGCGTCGGCGTCGGTGTAGCGTTCTTCGTCCGACAGGAACTGGCTGAGGAAGTCGGTGAAGTGGGTCAGCACTTCAGCGGCGCTCGGCGCGCGGAAGCCCACCGAGTAGGTCATGCAGTCATCCACAGCGACGCCACAATGGGCCAGGCGCGGCGGCAGGTAGAGCATGTCGCCCGGTTCCAGCACCCATTCATCGGTGGCTTCGAATTCGGAGAGGATGCGCAGGTCGGCGTGGGCCAGCATCGGGCTCTCGGTGTTGCACATCTGGCCGATCTTCCAGTTGCGCTTGCCGTGGCCTTGCAGCAGGAACACGTCGTAGTTGTCGAAGTGCGGACCCACGCTGCCGCCTGGCGCGGCGTAGCTGATCATCACGTCGTCGATGCGCCAGCTCGGCAGGAAACGGAAGTTCTCCAGCAGTTCGCTGACTTCCGGGACGAACTGATCCACGGCCTGAACCAGCAGGGTCCAGTCACGCTCAGGCAGCTTGCTGAATTCATCTTCGGCGAACGGGCCGCGACGCAGTTCCCATGGACGCTCGCCATTCTCGATGATCAGGCGCGATTCGACTTCTTCTTCCAGCGCCAGGCCGGCCAGTTCGTCGGCGTCGATCGGGCTTTCGAAATCAGGAATCGCCTGGCGGATCAGCAGCGGCTTTTTCTGCCAGTAATCGCGCAGGAATTCCCGTGCCGTGATGCCGCCCAGAAGTTGAAGAGGAATATCAGGATTCATGTGTAACCTATTGAAAAAATGCACTTTTCAGACGGGAATAAAAACGCCCGGCGCGGCCGGGCGTCTTCAAAGGGTCTAGCGATCGATCAGATGCGTTTGGCTTGCTCTACAGCGTTGCCGATGTAGTTCGCCGGGGTGAGCAGTTTCAGCTCGGCCTTGGCGGCGGCTGGCATGTCCAGGCCGTCGATGAAGGTCTGCAGCGCTTCAGGGCTGATGCCCTTGCCGCGGGTCAGTTCTTTCAGTTTTTCGTACGGGTTTTCGATGTTGTAGCGACGCATCACGGTCTGGATCGGCTCGGCCAATACTTCCCAGCAAGCGTCCAGGTCGGCGGCGATCTTCTGCTCGTTGAGCTCAAGCTTGCTGATGCCCTTGAGGCTGGCTTCGTACGCGATCACGCTGTGGGCGAAGCCGACGCCGAGGTTGCGCAGTACGGTGGAGTCGGTCAGGTCGCGCTGCCAGCGGGAGATCGGCAGCTTGCTCGCCAGGTGCTGGAACAGTGCGTTGGCGATGCCCAGGTTGCCTTCGGAGTTTTCGAAGTCGATCGGGTTGACCTTGTGCGGCATGGTCGACGAACCGATTTCGCCAGCGATGGTGCGCTGTTTGAAGTAACCCAGGGAGATGTAGCCCCAGATGTCGCGGTCGAAGTCGATCAGGATGGTGTTGAAGCGAGCGATCGCGTCGAACAGCTCGGCAATGTAGTCGTGCGGTTCGATCTGCGTGGTGTACGGGTTGAAGCCCAGGCCCAGTTCGTCTTCGATGAAGGCGCGGGCATTGGCTTCCCAGTCGATCTCGGGGTAGGCCGACAGGTGGGCGTTGTAGTTGCCGACAGCGCCGTTGATCTTGCCCAGCAGCGGAACGGCAGCGACTTGAGCGATCTGGCGCTCCAGGCGGTAAACCACGTTCGCCAGTTCTTTGCCCAGGGTGGTCGGCGAGGCCGGTTGACCGTGGGTGCGCGACAGCATCGGCACGTCGGCGAAGCGGATGGCCAGTTCGCGGATGGCGTTGGCGGTCTGGCGCATCAGCGGCAGCATCACGTCATCACGGCCTTCGCGCAGCATCAGGGCGTGGGACAGGTTGTTGATGTCCTCGCTGGTGCAGGCAAAGTGGATGAACTCGCTGACCTTGGCCAGTTCCGGCAGCTTGGCCGCTTGCTCTTTGAGCAGGTACTCGATGGCCTTGACGTCGTGGTTGGTGGTGCGCTCGATCTCTTTGACGCGCTCGGCGTGCTCCAGAGAGAAGTTTTCCGCCAGGGTGTTGAGCACAGCGTTGGCTTCGGCGGAGAACGCCGGCACTTCGCTGATGGCAGGGTGAGCGGCCAGGCGCTGAAGCCAGCGCACTTCAACCAGAACGCGGGCACGGATCAGGCCGTACTCGCTGAAAATTGGGCGCAGGGCCTGGGTTTTGCCGGCGTAGCGGCCGTCAACAGGGGAAACCGCAGTGAGCGAAGAGAGCTGCATGGGGTGTTCTCGGACAGTCGGGCAACGAAATGGGGCGCGTATCATACATGAAAAAATCCGCCGGTCCGTCGCCAACTGACCGGCGTATTACGCGTATTGCTAAGTTCTGTTCTGTCGATGCGGGTTATTCGTTACGCATCAAGGGGTAAAGCTCTTTGAGCAATTTGCGACGGCTGATCACCAGCTGCCAGCGATGACCGCCCAATTGCCGCCACAGGCGTGCAGAACGGATGCCGGCCAGCAGCAGGGCGCGAATTTTCGAGGCGTTGCTCGGTTGTTGCAGGTTGCGCATGTCGCCGTGCACCTGGATGCGTTGGCGCAGGGTGCTCAGCGTGTCCTGGTACAGCGCGCCGCAGGCGGCGATCACATTTTCGTGGGCTGGGCCGAAGTGTTCGACCTGGGACTGAATCTGCGGCAAACGCTTGCCGATCACCTCGAGCATGTCGCCACGTTTTGCCAGTTGGCGCTCAAGACCGAGCATGGCCAGGGCATAGCGCAGCGGCTCGCGCTGCAGGGCGCTCGGATCGCGCTCGAGGGCGCCGATCAGGGCGCGATAGCCTTCACGCAGGTTGATGTCATCGCCGCCATAGACTTCCAGGGTGTCCTTGGGGTCGCGGATCAGCAGGCTGCCGAGCATGCAGCTCAGGCCGGCCTCGTTTGTCTGGCCGCTCTTGGCAATCCTGTCCACCAGCACGGCGGCGAGAAACACGCCGCCCAGTGCTGTCAGTTGCTCCTGAATCGGGTTCATAGGGCCTGGCCCTTGCTCGTCCACGGCTCGGCTACTTCAATCACACCACCGCCGAGGCAGATTTCACCGTCATAGAACACCACGGACTGGCCTGGGGTCACCGCGCGTTGCGGATCATCGAACGTCGCGCGATAACCGGTGGCGGTTTTTTCCAGGGTGCAGGGCTGGTCGCTCTGACGATAACGAACCTTGGCGGTCAGCTTGCGTGGCTGGCTCAGGTCGATCGGGTTGACCCAGTAGATATCGGAAGCGAGCAGGGCGCGGGAAAACAGCCACGGGTGGTCATTGCCCTGGCCAACGATCAGCTCGTTGTGCTCCAGGTCCTTGATCAACACGTACCACGGTTCGTCACTGGCGTCTTTCAGGCCGCCGATGCCCAGGCCCTGACGCTGGCCGATGGTGTGATACATCAGGCCATGATGACGGCCGATGATTTCACCTTCGGTGGTCTTGATTTCGCCCGGTTGTGCCGGCAGGTACTGTTTGAGGAAGTCGCTGAAACGGCGCTCGCCGATAAAGCAGATCCCGGTGGAGTCCTTCTTCTTCGCGGTCGCCAGCTCGTATTTTTCGGCAATAGCGCGCACTTGCGGTTTTTCCAGTTCGCCGACCGGGAACAGGGTCTTGGCGATCTGTTCGCCGCCGACGGCGTGCAGGAAGTAGCTCTGGTCCTTGTTCGGGTCCAGGCCCTTGAGCAGTTCGGTGCGGCCATCGATGTCGCGGCGACGCACGTAGTGGCCGGTGGCGATCAGGTCGGCGCCAAGCATCATGGCGTAGTCGAGGAACGCCTTGAACTTGATTTCGCGGTTGCACAGGATGTCCGGGTTCGGCGTGCGTCCGGCCTTGTATTCGGCCAGGAAATGCTCGAACACGTTGTCCCAGTACTCGGCGGCGAAGTTGGCGGTGTGCAGCTTGATGCCGATCTTGTCGCACACGGCCTGGGCGTCCGCCAAGTCATCCATGGCGGTGCAGTATTCGGTTCCATCGTCTTCTTCCCAGTTCTTCATGAACAGGCCTTCCACCTCATAACCCTGCTCGATCAGCAGGAGGGCGGAAACGGAAGAGTCCACGCCGCCGGACATGCCGACAATGACGCGCTTCTTTTGTGTGTCAGAAGGGGCTGGATCACGCATAGGGATTCAATGAGTGTCTTGAAAAAGGACGCGATTCTAACAGGCCGGAGCCTGCATGGCTAAAGAGAAGGACGGATCAATGCAAGGCCGAAGTGAATGCCTGCCAGATAGTCATCGATGCAGCGCATGATCAGCTCGCTGCGCCAGTTGTCGCGTTGTGCCATTAATTCTTCGCGGGTCAACCACTTGGCGCCGACTATGCCGTCGTCCAGTTGATAATCGGGGTGGTGTTTCAGTGCTTTGGCGATGAAGCACACTCGCTGGTAGGTCACGCCGTTGCTCGGGGCGGTGTAGAGGTAAATGCCCAGTACGCCGGTCGGTTCGACGTCCCAGCCGGTTTCCTCGAGGGTTTCGCGCACGGCGGCTTCGGTCAGGGTTTCGTTCGGATCGAGATGCCCGGCGGGCTGGTTGAGCACCACGCGACCGTGCTTGAGTTCTTCGACCATCAGGAAGCGGCCGTTGTCTTCGACGATGGTGGCGACGGTGATGTGGGGTTTCCAGTCCATGAGATCTCCTCGAAGTTGAAATGCGGTCCCTGTGGGAGCGGGCTTGCTCGCGAAAGCGGTGGGTCAGTCAATGAAGGTGTTGAATGATAAACCGCTTTCGCGAGCAAGCCCGCTCCCACATTGGTCCGTGTGTCACCGGTAAATTGTGTGACGGCCAGAAAACACAAACCCCGGCACATGGCCGGGGTTGGTGGTGCTTCCTTACAACCTTAAACCAACGCTGCAACCGCTGCGTTGAAGGTTGCGCTTGGACGCATGGCCTTGCTGATCAGCTCGGCGTCGGCGTGGTAGTAACCGCCGATGTCCACTGGCTTTTCC
>NZ_AKJO01000045.1:0-13574 GCF_000282295.1 Pseudomonas sp. GM33 | reverse complement strand
CAGGCTCGCTCCTACAGGGGTTCTGCGTTTTATTCCTGGATCACGTCCGCCCCTTTAGGGATGTCGAACTTGAATTTGGACGCCGGGATCGGTTCGTTGGCCTTCACCCCGGTGAACAGGATATTGGTGCGCTGGCCGACACTGTCGATCAGTTGCATGTCGTTGACCAGACCATTGCGGAACGACAGGCGCAGACTGTCGAACAGGGAGTCCTTAGTCTTCGGCTTCAGGGTGAAGTCGATCACGCCGCCGGCTTCCTTGGCGCTGATGTCGAAGCTCTGGCTGATCTTGGACACGTCACCGGACAGCAACAAGGCCGGTGTCTGGGTCAGGCGCTGGTCGAGGTTCTTGATGGTGGCCTGTTCCAGGTCCGGGTCCCACAGGGTGACCTTCTTGCCATCGGACACCATGGTCTGTTCGGCCGGTGCATCGGTGTGCCAGTAGAACAGGCCCGGACGCTGCAGGGACATGTCGCCGGCGGTTTCCTGCAACTGGGTGCCGGTGCCGTCAAGGGTCAGTTGCGAGAAACGCGCCGTCAGGGTCTGGGATTTTTCCAGCAATTGGGTCAGGCGTGCCACATCCTTGTCATCGGCGTTAGCCTGGAGCGTGGTCAAAGCCAGTACCGGCAGCAACAGCATGCGGATCAGACGCATGGGAGTCCTCATAACATTCGTGGGAGTGCGAGCGGCGCCAAAGGGCGCCACCCTTTCATATTCGGGTCAGTCGCGCACCGGGCCAGGGGCCAGGACTTCACGCGAACCGTTGGTGTTCATGGACGTCACGACCCCGGCCATTTCCATGGCTTCGATCATGCGCGCGGCGCGGTTGTAGCCGATCTTGAGCTTGCGCTGAACCGCGGAAATGGAGGCGCGACGGCTTTCCAGCACGAACTGGACCGCTTCGTCGTACAGCGCGTCGGCCTCGGGATCGTCACCGTCGCCACCACCGCTGCTGCCTTCGAAGCCGCTGCCCGCCTCTTCGACGCCATTGAGGATGTCGTCGTTGTATTCCGGCGCGCCCCGCAACTTCCAGGCCTCCACCACGCGGTGAACTTCATCGTCGGACACGAAGGCACCGTGGACACGAATCGGCAGACTGGTGCCCGGCGGCATGTACAGCATGTCACCGTGGCCCAGCAGTTGTTCGGCGCCGCCCTGGTCGATGATGGTCCGCGAGTCGATTTTGCTCGACACCTGGAACGCCATGCGGGTCGGGATGTTGGCCTTGATCAGACCGGTGATCACGTCCACCGACGGACGCTGGGTCGCGAGGATCAAGTGAATGCCGGCCGCACGCGCCTTCTGGGCAATACGGGCGATCAGTTCTTCGACCTTCTTGCCGACGATCATCATCATGTCGGCGAATTCGTCGACCACCACCACGATGGTCGGCAGCTTTTGCAGGAGCGGCGCTTCGTCGTGGATGCTTTCGCGCTTGTACAGCGGATCGCTCAACGGCTCGCCGGCATCCTGGGCTTCCTTGACCTTGGCGTTGAAGCCCGACAGGTTGCGCACGCCCATCTTGGCCATCAGCTTGTAGCGTCGTTCCATCTCGGCAACGCTCCAGCGCAGGGCGTTGGCGGCGTCCTTCATGTCGGTGACCACCGGGCACAGCAGGTGCGGAATGCCTTCGTAGATCGACAGTTCCAACATTTTCGGGTCGATCATGATCAGCTTGGCGTCTTCCGGGCCGGACTTGAACAGGATCGACAGGATCATCGCGTTCACGCCCACCGACTTACCGGAACCGGTGGTACCGGCCACCAGCAGGTGCGGCATCTTCGCCAGGTCGGTGATGACCGGTTTGCCGCCAATGTCGTGGCCCAGGGCCAAGGTGACCGGGGATTTGAAGTTGTCGTACTCGGGGGTCGACAACACCTCGGAGAAACGTACGATCTGCCGGTCTTCGTTGGGAATCTCGATACCGACCGTGGTCTTGCCCGGAATCACTTCCACCACGCGCACGCTGGTCACGGCCAGGGAACGGGCCAGGTCTTTGGCCAGGTTGGCGATGCGGCTGACCTTGACGCCGGCGGCGGGCTGGATTTCGTATCGGGTAATCACCGGACCCGGGTGGATCGAGTCCACGGTCACTTCGACGCCGAACTCCTTGAGCTTGATTTCCAGCAGGTGACCGACCGCCGCCAGGGATTCGGGCGAATAATTGAGCTGTTTCTTTTCCGCGGGATCGAGAATCGAGATCGGCGGCAAGGTGCCTTCCACGGCGCTGTCGACGAACAGTGGCGCCTGTTTCTCTTTTTCGACGCGTTTGCTCGGCGCGGCCGGTTTTGGCGGCGCGGGTGCAATCACCGGCGGCACCTGCTTCTCACGCTCGGACATGTGCTTGCTCAGGGCCTGCTCACGCTCGATCAACCGCTCCTTGACCTTGGCCTGTTCGCGCTTGTCGGAGACGGTCGGCGCAACCACTTCATCCATACGGTCATCGACTTCACGCAACTGGGCGACCAGCTGTTTGCGCTCGGTACGGGCCGCCCACCAGCGATTGGCCGCGCCCTGGAACAGTTCGAACAGGTCGAGGGTGATCTTGCCGGTGATGTCCATCACCTTGAACCACGACAGGTCGGTAAACACCGTCAGGCCGAACAGGAACAACGCGATGAACAACAGCGTACTGCCCTGGATATTCAGGGCGTTCCTCGCCAGTTCGCCGAGGCTTTCCCCCAGCGCACCGCCCGCACCTGCCGGCAGACCGGTCGCAGCATGGAAATGGATATGGGCCAGCGCGGCCCCCGACAGCACCAGGAACACCAGGCCGATCAGGCGCCAGGAAAATAGCCAGCCGCTCCACTGCCACGGTTCGTGACGCTGGCGGAAGATTTGGTACGCCTTGACCGCCAGCAGCAACGGGAAGATGTAGGCGAAGTAACCCAACACCATGAACAGGATATCGGCGCTGTAGGAGCCCGCGGGCCCGCCGAAATTCTGCACGTCGTCGATCTTGCTGTTATGGCTCCAGCCCGGATCATCCTTGCCATAGGTCAGCAAGGCCATCATCAGGAACAGGCACAGGGCACCGATGGCGATCAGCGCACCTTCCTTGAGTCGGTAGTGCAAGTGCTGGCGCCAGAGCGGAACGACGGCTGGTTTAGGTGCTGCGGTGGATTTCTTCAAAACGCTACTTTTCCTGCGCCAATGGCGCGTCCATCTGTTGAAAGTCTAAAAAACTGCCCAATCCAGGCAGGTAAAAAAGTTAACACACGTAACCGGGACTACTTTTAACACTGCGCCCCGGTTTTTATAAACACGGTGCGCACTGAATATATGTAACACGCAGGGCATTGTACGGGTTTGTACGCACGACGCCATGCTTGAGACCCTTGGGTGTAGCATAGTCAACAGCACATGACATGCTATTCAATTTGAGCATGCATTGTCTTTTGTGACAAAGGCTTATGAGGTGTTTTTATGAGCGAAGCGAAGCATTCCCGCTTGATCATCCTGGGCTCCGGCCCTGCCGGTTACAGCGCAGCCGTTTATGCCGCCCGCGCCAACCTCAAGCCCGTTGTCATTACCGGCATACAGGCAGGTGGCCAGCTCACCACCACCGTCGAAGTCGATAACTGGCCAGGCGACGTCGAAGGCCTGACCGGCCCCGTGCTGATGGAGCGCATGCAAAAACACGCCGAGCGCTTTGCCACCGAGATCGTTTACGACCACATCCATACCGCCAAGTTGCAACAACGGCCGTTCGAGCTGATTGGCGATGGCGGCACCTACACCTGCGACGCCCTGATCATTGCCACCGGCGCCTCCGCGCAATACCTGGGCCTGCCGTCGGAGGAAGCATTTGCCGGCAAAGGGGTGTCGGCGTGCGCGACCTGTGACGGGTTCTTCTATCGCAACCAGGTGGTCGCGGTGGTCGGCGGCGGCAACACGGCGGTCGAGGAAGCCTTGTACCTGTCGAACATCGCCAGGGAAGTGCACCTGATCCATCGACGCGACAAACTGCGCTCGGAGAAAATCCTCCAGGACAAACTCTTCGAAAAAGCCGCCAACGGCAATATCCGCCTGCATTGGAACCAGAACCTGGACGAAGTGCTCGGCGATGCCAGTGGCGTGACCGGTGCCCGCCTGCGGGACAGCCAAACGGGTGAAACCACAGAGCTGCCGCTGGCCGGGGTGTTTATCGCCATCGGCCACAAACCCAACACCGACCTGTTCATCGGGCAACTGGAAATGCGCGACGGCTATCTGCTGGTCAAGGGCGGCAGCGAAGGCGATGCTACCGCCACGGCGATTGCAGGCGTGTTTGCCGCCGGCGATGTGGCCGATCATGTTTATCGCCAGGCCGTTACGTCTGCCGGGGCCGGTTGCATGGCCGCGCTGGACGCCGAAAAATACCTCGACGACATTCCTGCCGTTTGAAGGCAAACTTTATGGAGGGCCAATGCCCGCCACTGCCCTCCCCTTCTGCAAGCCTGGATGCCATGCTGACTTGGTTACAACGCAACACCTTGCATTTCCCACCGCTGGAAAAGGCCATGCGCGACCCCAACGGGCTGCTGGCTGCCGGTGGCGACCTGTCCGCCGATCGGCTGATCTCGGCTTATCGCCATGGCTGCTTCCCATGGTTTTCCGAAGGCCAGCCGATTCTCTGGTGGTCGCCGGACCCGCGCACGGTTCTGTTTCCCGACGAATTGCACGTCTCGCGTAGCCTGAACAAACTGCTGCGCCAGCAACGCTATCAAGTGACCTTCGACCAGGACTTCGCCGCCGTCATTCGCGCCTGTGCGGCTCCCCGGGATTATGCCGACGGCACCTGGATCACCGAAGCGATGCAAGAGGCCTACATCGAACTGCACAGGCGTGGTCACGCGCACTCGGTGGAAGTGTGGGACGGGGACGAACTGGTCGGCGGCCTGTATGGCCTGGCGATGGGGCAGTTATTTTTTGGCGAATCGATGTTCAGCCGCGCTGACAACGCCTCTAAATTCGGCTTTGCCACCCTGGTCCGGCATTTGAAAGACTCGGGTTTTGTGCTGATCGATTGCCAGATGCCCACCGATCACCTGCATAGTTTGGGAGCCCGGGCGATTCCGCGTCGCGAATTTGCCGCTTGTCTGGCCCGGCATCTGGACCAACCCAACCATGCCACCTGGGTTTGCTGAGCGACTTTCTCCCGTGTGGCTTACACTTATTCAAAAGCATTATCCCGAGGGTTGATCATGACCGAGTTGGCGCGTTTGAAGTTCTATGCCACTCAGCCGCACTCTTGCAGTTATCTGCCCGATGAGCAGGCCACAACCCTGTTCCTCGACCCTAGCCAGCCCATGGATGTGCATGTCTATGCAGACCTGTCGGAGATGGGGTTTCGTCGCAGTGGCGATCATCTCTACCGGCCGCATTGCCAGAATTGCAATGCCTGCGTTCCGGCGCGCATTCCCGTGGGGCCGTTCACGCCCAACCGGCAACAGAAACGCATCTTCAAGCGCAACGCGGACTTGCAGGTGCGTCCGGCCAAGCCCTGCTTCAACGAAGAGTACTTCGAGCTTTACCAGCGCTATATCGAACAGCGTCACGCCGATGGCGACATGTACCCGCCCAGTCGCGACCAGTTTTCTACCTTCCTGGTGCGGGACCTGCCGTTTTCACGGTTTTATGAATTCCGCCTGAACGGTCAGCTGCTGGCCGTCGCCGTCACCGATTTGCTGCCGAACGGTCTTTCGGCGGTCTACACCTTCTACGAACCATCCGAAGAGCGCCGCAGCCTTGGGCGCTATGCAATCCTCTGGCAAATCGCCGAGGCCCGGCGACTGGGACTAGAGGCGGTCTACCTCGGCTACTGGATCAAAAACTGCAAAAAAATGAATTACAAGACTCAATATCGCCCCATTGAGTTGCTGATTAATCAGCGCTGGGTGGTTCTAAACTAGAGCCGACCCTAAACCCCTTGGCTTAAACCCCACTTTTCGGGCACAATGCACGCCGCTTTTGCCTGGCGCAGTTGCACCGGGCCATTCATTGGACACCGAGGGCTTTACTGCATGTCGAAAGAAGACAGCTTCGAAATGGAAGGCACTGTCGTCGACACCCTGCCCAACACCATGTTTCGTGTGGAGTTGGAAAATGGGCACGTCGTAACCGCGCACATCTCCGGCAAGATGCGCAAGAACTACATCCGTATTCTTACCGGCGACAAAGTGCGCGTAGAGCTGACTCCCTATGACTTGAGCAAAGGACGCATCACTTACCGCGCCCGCTAATCTGGTCAATACAAGACGCCCGGCTTATGCCGGGCGTTTTTGTTTGTCTGGGATTTAGCGACCACAACACAAAACCCTGTGGGAGCGAGCTTGCTCGCGATGGCGTCAGTTGATCCAACATTGATGCAAGCTGATGCACCGCTATCGCGAGCAAGCTCGCTCCCACAGGTTTTGATGTGCATTTTGCAGACAACAAAAAGGCGCCTTCCGGCGCCTTTTTGCATTGTTTCCAAACGTCAGGCCATCTCGGCCGTGGTCTCGAACTCGAAGGTCAGCTCGCCATCCTTGATGTCGATGTGCACCACACCGCCATGTTCGGCCAGTTCGCCAAAGAGAATCTCCTCCGCCAGTGGGCGCTTGATCTTGTCCTGGATCAGGCGAGCCATTGGGCGAGCACCCATCGCCGCATCATAGCCACCCTCGGCCAGCCAGCTGCGGGCCGCATCGGTGACTTCCAGCAACACTCGCTTGTCTTCCAGCTGCGCCTGAAGCTCGGTAAGGAACTTGTCCACCACACTCTTGATGACCTCATGGCTGAGGCGACCAAACTGGATGATGGTGTCCAGACGGTTGCGGAATTCCGGCGTGAAGCTCTTCTTGATCACTTCCATCGCATCGGACGAGTGGTCCTGGAAGGTGAAACCGATCGAAGCACGAGCCGCTGTCTCGGCACCGGCGTTGGTCGTCATGATGACGATCACGTTACGGAAATCCGCCTTGCGCCCGTTGTTATCGGTCAAGGTACCGTGATCCATGACCTGCAGCAGCAGGTTGAAGACTTCCGGATGCGCTTTCTCGATTTCATCGAGCAACAGCACGCAGTGTGGTTGCTTGGTGATGGCTTCGGTCAGCAGACCGCCCTGGTCGAACCCGACATAGCCCGGAGGCGCACCGATCAGACGCGATACGGTGTGGCGCTCCATGTACTCGGACATGTCGAAGCGAATGAGCTCGACACCCAGCGCCTTGGCCAACTGACGCGCCGCTTCGGTTTTACCGACACCGGTAGGCCCGGCGAACAGGAACGAACCGACAGGCTTGTCAGGGGACTTGAGGCCGGCACGGGACAACTTGATCGCGGTTGCCAGCGAGTCGATCGCGGCATCCTGACCAAATACGGTCAACTTCAGGTCACGCTCGAGGTTACGCAGCAACTCCTTGTCGGAGCTGGTGACGTGTTTTGGCGGAATCCGCGCGATTTTCGCGACGATATCTTCGACCTGAGGCACTTCGATGCGTTTAACACGCATCTCGACCGGTTGCAGGCGCTGGTAGGCACCCGCTTCGTCGATGACGTCGATCGCCTTGTCCGGCATGTGACGATCGTTGATGTAACGCGAAGCCAGTTCGGCAGCCGCGCGCAGGGCTTCATCGCTGTATTCGATATTGTGATGGCTTTCGAAACGCCCCTTCAGGCCGCGCAGAATGCCAATGGTGTCTTCCACCGAAGGCTCCGACACATCGACCTTCTGGAAACGCCGGGCCAAGGCACGGTCCTTCTCGAAGATGCCGCGGAATTCCTGGAAGGTGGTCGATCCAATGCAACGGATATCACCCGAGGACAGCAGCGGCTTGAGCAGGTTGGAGGCATCCATGACGCCACCGGACGCAGCACCCGCACCAATGATGGTGTGGATCTCGTCGATGAACAGGATCGCCTGCGGCCGTTTCTTCAGCTCATTGAGCAACGCCTTGAAGCGCTTCTCGAAATCGCCACGGTACTTGGTACCGGCCAGCAAGGCACCCAGGTCGAGGGAGTAAACCACGCTGTTGGCCAGCAGGTCCGGCACCTGGTTGTCGACAATGCGCTTGGCCAAGCCTTCGGCAATCGCGGTTTTACCCACGCCCGCCTCGCCCACCAGCAGCGGGTTGTTCTTGCGCCGACGTGCCAGGATCTGTGCGACACGCTCGACTTCCAGCTCACGCCCCACCAACGGATCGATACGACCCTGGCGCGCGAGTTCGTTGAGGTTGCTGGCATAAGCATCCAGGGGATTGCCCGAGGAAGAAGACTCACCGCCCTCGTCGTCCTGCATATCTTGCTCACCTTCAGAGTGATCGCCATGCCCCGGCACCTTGGAAATGCCATGGGCGATGTAGTTGACGACATCTATGCGGGCAACGCTCTGCTGTTTCAGCAGGAACACCGCCTGACTCTCTTGCTCACTGAAGATCGCGACCAGCACGTTGGCACCAGTCACTTCGCGTTTGCCCGAGCTCTGTACGTGAAACACAGCACGTTGCAGGACACGCTGGAAGCCCAGGGTTGGCTGGGTTTCGCGATCCTCGTCATGCACGGGGATCAATGGCGTGGTGGAGTCGATGAACTCCTGCAGGTCATGCTTGAGTTTGTCGAGGTTTGCGCCGCACGCACGCAAAACGGTGGCGGCAGCCTCATTGTCCAATAGGGCCAGCAGGAGGTGTTCGACGGTCATGAACTCATGACGCTTCGAACGGGCTTCCTTGAAGGCAAGATTGAGGGTGACTTCGAGCTCGCGGTTTAACATAGCTTCACCTCATACCCAAGTGGTCGGCGATTAACCGTCCTTCTCGATTTCACAGAGTAGCGGATGCTGGCTTTCCCTGGCGTACTGGTTGACCTGCATGGCCTTGGTCTCCGCGATGTCGCGGGTAAACACTCCACATACTGCCCGCCCTTCTGTATGGACGGCCAGCATGACCTTGGTCGCCAGCTCGCGATTCAGGTTAAAAAACACCTCGAGCACTTCGACGACGAAATCCATCGGTGTGTAGTCATCATTGAACAAAACCACCTTGTACATCGGCGGCGCCTGTAGAGCAGGCTTTGCCTCCTGAACAGCAATGCCTGCGGAATCGTCGTCGTGTAAATCAGGGCGATCCTGATTGAATGTTAGTCGAATCTGGCTGATTGCATGCATGGAAAGAAAGGTTCGTCAGTTGTTCAAATACAGTGGTGGGGGCGGCTATCAGCGATTTCAACTCCGACTGCCGGTCAGCTTGACTATCGGCAAAAGGGTGTTACAACCAATAGAGCCCACAGTGGGTAAAAAAGGTCCGCGGAGTCAAACTTATTTACAGGTTCGACTGCGGATGTAGTGGATGATACTCCAGTGATGGAGTCTGTTGCAGAGGGAGTTGGGTATGGCAGTCGGCAAGGTGAAGTGGTTCAACAACGCCAAGGGTTACGGATTCATCAACGAGGAAGGCAAGACAGAGGATCTGTTTGCCCACTACTCGGCCATTAAAATGGAAGGTTATAAAACCCTGAAAGCCGGGCAAGCTGTCGTATTCGACATCATCCAGGGCCCCAAAGGTCTTCACGCGGTCAATATCGGCAACCCCGTGGATGCCTCAAAAGCCGCGACACAGTCACCTGAGCAGACCGTTTCGGTTTAATATCGCCGCGTCATCCAGTCATAAAAAAACCGCCTGACTCAACTTCTTGAATCAGGCGGTTTTTTGTGTACCTGCGCTTTCTTACATGTGCGAGATCAGCGCATCACCGAAACCGGAAGACGACACCAGTTTCGCCCCTTCCATCAGACGCTCGAAATCATAGGTCACGGTCTTGGCGGAAATCGCGCCATTGGTGCCCTTGATGATCAGGTCGGCCGCTTCGGTCCAGCCCATGTGGCGCAGCATCATTTCAGCGGAGAGGATCAGCGAACCCGGGTTGACCTGGTCCTTGCCGGCGTACTTCGGCGCCGTACCGTGGGTGGCTTCGAACATGGCCACGGTGTCGGACAGGTTGGCACCCGGTGCGATACCGATACCGCCCACTTCCGCCGCCAGGGCGTCGGAGAGGTAGTCACCGTTCAGGTTCAGGGTCGCGATCACATCGTACTCGGCCGGGCGCAGCAGGATCTGCTGGAGCATGGCGTCGGCGATGGCATCCTTGACGATGACGTTCTTGCCGGTTTTCGGGTTCTTGAACTGCATCCACGGACCGCCGTCGAGCAGGGTCGCGCCGAATTCTTCAGCTGCCACTTCGTAGGCCCACTCCTTGAAGGCACCTTCGGTGAACTTCATGATGTTGCCTTTGTGCACAATGGTCAGCGAATCACGATCGTTGTCGACCACATATTGCAGGGCTTTGCGCGCCAGGCGCTTGGTGCCTTGCAGCGAAACCGGCTTGACACCGATGCCGCAGTTCTCGTCGAAACGGATCTTGGTGACGCCCATTTCTTCCTTGAGGAACTTGATGACCTTGGTGGCTTCCGGCGTACCGGCCTTCCACTCGATGCCGGCGTAGATGTCTTCGGAGTTCTCGCGGAAGATGGTCATGTCGACATCGCCCGGCTTCTTGACCGGGCTAGGCACGCCTTCGAACCAGCGCACCGGACGCAGGCAGACGTACAGGTCGAGTTGCTGACGCAGGGCCACGTTCAGCGAACGGATGCCGCCACCGACCGGGGTGGTCAGCGGACCCTTGATGGAAACCACGTAATCCTTGACCGCGTCCAGGGTCTCCTGAGGCAGCCAGGTGTCCTGATCGTAGACTTGAGTCGCTTTTTCCCCGGCGTACACTTCCATCCAGGAAATCTTGCGCTCGCCACCATAAGCCTTCTTAACTGCAGCATCGACAACCTTGATCATGACCGGGCTGATGTCGACGCCAATGCCGTCGCCTTCGATGAAGGGGATGATCGGGTTATTAGGAACATTGAGAGAATGGTCTGCATTGACGGTGATTTTGTCGCCGACGGCTGGAACCTGAATCTTCTTGTAACCCATGCTGAACTCCATTGATTGGATTGAACATCTGGCTTGGTTCGAGCGTAACCCAGTTGAATCGGCGCGCAAACCCTATGTTCTATCCATATGCCGCAAAGCCGCACAACCAGCGGCCTACAAGCCTGAAAGCAAAGGGAAAAACGCCAAACTCAAGCACGACGAATGACCTTACGCCCTCCTCGCCCCTGCGACCTTTAGACCAATGGACGACATTCGTTGCGTATGAACCATCGGCAGATTGCCAGCTACCTATGTATAATGCCGCCGCTGACTAAAGGGTCACGTCAGGTTGAACAGCTCTACGACGAGCATTTCCGCCAGTTTTGCCGATCTGTTACCGCAGCCCGGCTACTTGACACCCTACTGATGCACCCAACATCACAGCAACGAAACCTCGATATTCGGCTCATGGATGACTTTGAACGAACGCGCTTACCCGGCGCCCTCGAGTTTCTGCGCACGCTTTAGCAAAGAAGAGAGAGTTAATCCGAATATGCCCACCCGCTCGAAGATCATCTATACCTTCACCGACGAAGCTCCTGCCCTCGCCACCTATTCACTGTTGCCTATCGTAGAGGCGTTCACCGCCTCGGCTGATATCGCCGTTGAAACCCGCGATATCTCTCTTGCAGGGCGCATCCTGGCCAGCTTCCCCGAGCAACTGGGTGACAAAGCCGTAGCCGACCACCTCGCCGAACTGGGCGCCCTGGCCGTTACGCCTGAAGCCAACATCATCAAGCTGCCGAACATCAGTGCTTCGGTTCCACAACTGCAAGCCGCGATCAAAGAGCTGCAAGCCCAGGGCTACAACCTGCCGGACTATCCGGAAACCGTGACCTGCGACGCCGACAAAGAAGCCAAGGCGCGCTACGACAAGGTCAAGGGCAGCGCCGTGAACCCGGTTCTGCGTGAAGGCAACTCCGACCGTCGCGCTCCGCTGTCGGTCAAGAACTACGCGCGCAAGCACCCGCACAAAATGGGCGCCTGGGCCAAGGACTCCAAGTCCCACGTTGCGCACATGAGCACCGGCGATTTCTACGGCAGCGAAAAAGCCGCCCTGATCGACGCCGCTGACGCCGTGAAAATCGAACTGATCGCTCAAGACGGCACCGCCACCGTCCTGAAAGAAAAGACCAGCGTACAAGCCGGTGAGATCCTCGATTGCGCGGTCATGAGCAAAAACGCCCTGCGCAGCTTCATCGCCGCTGAAATCGAAGACGCCAAGGCACAAGGCGTGCTGCTGTCGGTTCACCTGAAAGCCACCATGATGAAGGTCTCCGACCCGATCATGTTCGGCCAGATCGTTGCCGAGTTCTATAAAGACGCACTGGCCAAGCACGCTGACGTGCTGGCACAGATCGGCTTCAACCTGAACAACGGCATCGGCGACCTGTACGCCCGCATCAAGGCCCTGCCTGCTGAACAGCAAGCGGCCATCGAAGCTGACATCCAGGCGGTCTACGCCGCTCGCCCTTCCCTGGCGATGGTCAACTCCGACAAAGGCATCACCAACCTGCACGTGCCGAGCGACGTGATCGTCGACGCCTCGATGCCAGCGATGATCCGCGATTCCGGCAAGATGTGGGGCACCGACGGCCAGTTGCACGACACCAAGGCCGTGATCCCGGATCGTTGCTACGCGACCATCTACCAGGCCGTGATCGAAGATTGCAAAGCCAACGGCGCATTCGACCCGACCACCATGGGCAGCGTGCCGAACGTTGGCCTGATGGCGAAGAAAGCCGAAGAATACGGCTCCCACGACAAGACCTTCCAGATCAAGGCTGACGGCGTTGTTCGCGTCACCGACAGCAAGGGCAACCTGCTGCTGGAGCAGTCGGTCGAAGCCGGCGACATCTTCCGCATGTGCCAGACCAAAGATGCACCGATCCAGGACTGGGTCAAACTGGCAGTCAACCGTGCTCGCGCCAGCAGCACGCCGGCGATTTTCTGGCTGGACCCGATGCGCGCCCACGACGGCGTGGTGATCGAGAAAGTTCAGGCCTACCTGAAGGATCACGACACTGCCGGCCTGGACATCCAGATCATGTCGCCTGTCGACGCGATGAAGTACACCCTGCAGCGCACCCGCGAAGGCAAGGACACCATCTCGGTGACCGGCAACGTACTGCGCGACTACCTGACCGACCTGTTCCCGATCATGGAACTGGGCACCAGCGCCAAGATGCTGTCGATCGTGCCGCTGATGAACGGCGGTGGTCTGTTCGAAACCGGCGCCGGCGGTTCGGCGCCGAAGCACGTTCAGCAACTGCTGGAAGAGAACTTCCTGCGCTGGGATTCGCTGGGTGAATTCCTGGCCCTGGCCGCGTCCCTGGAACACCTGGGCGTGACCTACAACAATCCAAAGGCGCTGGTACTGGCCAAGACCCTGGACCAGGCCACCGGCCAGTTCCTGGACAACAACAAGTCGCCATCGCGCAAAGTCGGCAACATCGACAACCGCGGCAGCCACTTCTACCTGGCGCTGTACTGGGCTCAAGCCCTGGCCGCCCAGACCGAAGACACTGCGCTGCAAGCGCAGTTCGCAACCTTGGCCAAAACCCTGACCGAGAACGAGTCGACCATCGTTGCCGAACTCAACGCCGTTCAGGGCAAGCCAGTGGACATCGGCGGG
>NZ_AKJO01000044.1:0-10023 GCF_000282295.1 Pseudomonas sp. GM33 | reverse complement strand
ACTACAGGCTCGCTCCTACAGGAATGGCGGCAGTTGAACGAAAAAAGCCCCGCGCTTGTATGGCAAGCGCGGGGCTTTTTCGTGTGAAGCACTTACGAGTGCTGCAGCTTCTGCGCGCGTTTGTCGGCCAGATGCTGAACCACCAGCCGTCCGATCAGCACCAGCAACGTCAGCGAGATCAGCAACACCGAAATCGCCGCGACGCTCGGGTCGACGTTATCGCGCAAGCCGCTCCAGATGCGCTTGGGCAGGGTGTCGACGTTGACGCTGGTGATGAACAGCGTCACCGCCACTTCTTCCCAGGACAGGGCAAACCCCAACAACGCGGTGGAGGCCAGACCCAACTTCAGGTTCGGCAGGATCACCATGAACGTGGTTTGCATCAGGCTGGCGCCAAGGTTGCGCGAGGCCAGTTCGATGCGCCGGTCGATCTGGCTGAGGGCCACCAGCATGGTCACTACGCCGTACGGCACCACCATGATCACATGGGCAATCACCACGCCGGTCAGGGTGTCGTAGCCCATCCCCGGGGCGAAGCGACCGAGCTTGGTCTCCATGAAGTACAGCACCAGCGCGGAAATCACCGGCGGGATCGCCATCGGCAACAGCACCAGGCCGATCAGGGCCGTGGCCCATTTGGAGCGCATGTACCAGATGCCGAGGCTGAAACTCGCGGCCAGCAAGGTGGCGATGACGCTGGTGGCGAAGGCGATGGTCAGGCTCTGGCTGATAGCGTGGAACCAGTCCGGGTTGCTCACCAGTGCTTCGTAGTGGCGCAGCGACCAGTTGCCTTCGGGCATCGACAGGAAACGCTTGCTGGTAAACGACACCGGAATGACCGTCAGCAGCGGGAACAGCATGAAGGCCATGGCGACCACGGCCAACAGCCGCGTACTCAGGCTTGTGCGATGGGTATTCATAGTGATCTCAGCCTACCAGTCGGTTGACGCGGGTCATTTTCAACAGCACCCAGATCAGCGCGCTGACCAGGGCCAGCAACACCACGCTCAGTGCCGCACCCAGGCCCCAGTTGCTGGTCTGGAACATTTGCAGGAACACGTACTCGGCAATCATCACCGTTTGCCCGCCACCCAACAGCACCGGGGTGATGAAGAAGCCCAGGCAGAACACGAAGACCATGATGAGCGCGCCCAGAATGCCTGGCAGGGTCTGCGGCAGCAGCACTTGCCAGAAGGTGCGCAAGGCACCGGCCCCCAGGCCGCGCGAGGCCATGAGCACACGCTGGTCGAGTTGACGCATGGTCGACAGCAGCGGGAACACCGCGTACGGGATCATCACGTGGAGCATGCCGATGACTACGCCTATCTCATTGCGGCTCAGTTGCAGCGGCTGGTCGATCAGCCCCATGCCCATCAGCCCGTTGTTGAGCACGCCGTTGCTGCGCAGGGCGATCAACCAGCCGAAGGCCCGCACCAGCACGGAAATCCAGAACGGAATGAAGATGCAGATCTCCACCACGCGCTGCCAGAACGGCGGGCTGAACACCCAGCAGTAGGCCAGCAGGTAACCGATCATCAAGGCCAGGCCACTGACGGTCAGGCACAGGCGCAACGTGCGCCAGAGCATCTCGTGGATCGCCGGGTCCGTGGCGATGCGCTGGTACTGCTCGATACCCGGCGTCGGCAGCGAGAAGCTCCAGCCGACCACACCGAGGAACGGCAGCACATAGAAGACCAGCAGCAACACCGGCAGCGGAAACAGCAGCAGGCCGCGCTCCAGGCCCGGCGAGCTGAAGCGGGGCTTGGGGGCGGTCAGGGTCGAGGTCAGTGTGGTGGTCATGGTCACAGGCTCACTTGGACAACCGCGTCAGGTACTCTTCCAGGGCTTTGGAGTAGTTGTCGGCGTACCACTGGGCGTTGAGAGCGATCTGCTTCTTCAGGTTTTCTTCGGAGGCGCAGTTGGCTTCCAGTTGCTTGGCCGACATCAGCTTTTCCGTGGCGCTGTTGGACGGCCCGTTGCCCAGCAGTTCGAACAGCTTGAGCTGGCCTTCAGGCTGCAAGGCTTGCTGGATGAACTGCATGGTCGGTTGAGTGCCGCCGGGGTTGCCGTTCAATACCGCCCAACTGCTGGAGTTGATAAAGCCGTTGTCGAAGCTCCAGCGCACACGGTTGTCGGTGTCTTCGCTGAGCAGCTTGGCGCGGGTGTGCCAGATCGCACCCACTGACACCTCGCCGTCGACCATCAGTTGCTGGCTCTCGGCCCCCGAACTCCAGAACGACAGGACGTGCGGCTTGATCTCGTCGATCTTCTTCAGCGCCCGTGGCACGTCCAGCGGGTACAGCTGGTCAGCCGGAACGCCGTCGGCCAGCAACGCCGCTTCGAGCATGCCGTTCATCCACTTGTACAGCGTGCGCTTGCCGGGGAATTTCTTCACGTCCCAGAAATCGGCCCAGGTCTTGGGTCCGTTTTCACCGAACTTTTCGCTGTCCCAGGCCATCACGTAGCTGAACTGGTAGCTGGCGATGCCGTAATCGGAGGAGAGCGCCGGGGCCACCTGATCGCGCTTGATGGTGTTGTAGTCCAGTGGCTGCAGGATCTTTTCCCGGCCCAGCACGATGGCGCTGTAGCTCTCGACGTCGACCACGTCCCAGCTTGGTTGACCGCTGGCCAGCTGCGAGCGGATGGCCCCTTCGGTCGGGCCGGCACCGTCGATGCGCACCTGGATGCCGGTGTTCTTGGTGAAGGTGTCGGTCCACGCCGAACGGAATGCGTTGAGGGCGTCGCCGCCCCAGTTGACCACCACCAGCGGCTTGTCCGCCGACCAGCTGATGCCGCTGCGCAGCGCCAGGGGCACCGCTGCCAGCAGGCCCATGGCCTGGATAAAGGTGCGGCGGTTGATCTGACCGTCGCGGGCCTTGTCGATAAGCACTTCGATGCAGTCTTGTTGGTGATCCTGGCGCATGGGCAAGTCCTCAGTCGGCAGGTGCCTGCGTGGGCACCGGCCTTTTTGTTGTCATTGGAAGAGAGCTTTGTGACGCAGTTTTTTGGGGGTTCAGGCCTGAAGCAGGAAGCTTTGCTGCACCGGCCAGCTCAGCCACACCGGCGCGCCGCTGGGCATCGACGCGCCCGGGTGATTGCCGGGTACGGACAGGTTGATCGGCAGCGTGTCGCCGCTGACCTTGAGTGACAGGTGGGTGCTTGAGCCTTGATAAACCTTGTCGGTGAGTTGCGCGGGCATCACGTTGTAGCCGTCGCGGGTCGGGCACTCGCTGTGCAGTTCCATGTGCTCGGGGCGCACGGCCAGCACGATCGGTGCCGCACTCAGTGCGTTCGGCGCCTGGGCATGCAATACGCTGGTGCCGCAGCGGCCGCTGGCGTTCTGGCCGTTGCGGGTCAGGTTGTCCAGCGGGAACAGGTTCATCTTGCCGAGGAACTCGGCGACGAAACGGCTCTCGGGGCGGTTGTAGATGTTTTCCGGGGTGTCGACCTGGGTCAGCTTGCCGTGGTTGAAAATCGCGATGCGCGAGGACAGCGCCAACGCTTCGTTCTGGTCGTGAGTGACGAACACGAAGCTGGTACCGACCTGACGATGGATGCGTTGCAGCTCGGTTTGCAGTTGTTCGCGCAGGTTCTTGTCCAGCGCCGACAGCGGTTCGTCGAGCAACAGCAGTTCCGGCTCGAACACCAGCGCCCGGGCAATCGCCACGCGCTGCTGCTGGCCGCCGGACATCTCGGCGGGCTTCTTGTGCATATGCGCACTGAGGCCGACCACTTCGAGGATGTGCTTGACCCGGCGATTGCGTTCTTCAACGGGGACTTTGCGGATGCGCAGCGGGTAGGCCACGTTGTCGGCCACGCTCATGTGCGGGAACAGCGCATAACCCTGGAACACCATGCCGTAGTTCCGCTTCTCGGCGGAGCGCCGGATGATGTCGACGCCTTGCTCCATCAGCTTGCCCGAGGTCGGGCTGAGGAAACCGGCCAGAATCATCAGCAAGGTGGTTTTGCCCGAGCCGGACGGACCCAGCAGGGTAAGAAATTCACCTTGGCGAACGTCGAGATCGACGTTATCCAGCGCCGCGAAACGGCCGTAATACTGGCTGATACCTTGAGCGCTGAGCTGGATCGCTGAACGGCTGGACACAATGAGGTTCCTCTTTTTATTGCCCATAAGACGTACGAGGACGGATGCGAATCCGAAATGGGCTTTGGGCTTATTATTGTTAAAAATATCGCTACATCAATGGAATTATTTTGCTCGTATTGGTTAGTTTTATTGAACAAATAAGCTGTGTATTTCGCCTCGGCCAGAGGCCCCGAAATAGAGCTTCTACCCTGTGGGAGCGAGCTTGCTCGCGATAGCGATTTATCAGGCGACATCAATGGTGACTGTGGTGGCCTCATCGCGAGCAAGCTCGCTCCCACAGGGGAATGTGATGTGCTTTTACAGGGTGTCCTGCCAGGTCTGACGGGACGATTGCAGCTGGGTCTTGATCCAGTTGCCGAAGGCCTGGACCACGGCGCGGTCGGCCTTTTGCGGGTCTGCCGCCAGGTAGTAGCCACGGTGCAAATCGATGCCGATGTCGAACGGGCGCACCAGCAAACCCTTGGATAACGCGTCACCGCTGATCAGGTTGTCACCGATGGCGATGCCCTGGCCGGCAATGCACGCGGACTGGGCGCAGTGGGCATCGGAGAACAGGATGCCGCTCGTCGCGTTGACTCCGGAAGCCCCCGCAGCGGTCAGCCACACGCGCCAGTCCGAGTAGTCGGTCATGTGCAGCAAGGGGTAGCTGCTCAGTTCCTGCGGGCTTTTCAGGCCGCCCAAGGCGTTGATCAGGCGCGGGCTGCACACCGGGAAGAAACGCAACGCCACGATCTCCTCGACGATCATTTCCGGCCAGTCACCAATCCCGTAGGCGATGAACAGGTCGACGTTGTGGTTGTTGGTGTCGTCCGGTGTGCGCGGGGAAACCAGTTGCAACTGCACTTGCGGGTACTGCCGCAAAAAAGCACCGATGTGGTGACACAACCAATAGGTGGCGAACCCCGGCGCGCAACTGACGCACAACCGTCCGGAAATCTCCTGGTCGTCGACCAACTGTCCGGCGTCGAGCAGGTTCAACAGAATCCCGTGCACTTCCCGCGCATAGCGTTCGCCCTGATACGTCAGGCCGATGCCTCGGCCAATGCGCTCGGTCAGGGCGAAACCGACACACTCCTCGAGCTTGCTGATCTGGTGGCTGATGGCGCTGCGGGTCAGGTTCAGTTCACGGGCCGCGACCGACACGCTGCCTGTGCGGGCAACCGCATCCAGCGCACGAAGGGCTGTCATCGAAGGAAAACGCATAAATCATCCCGCTGAAAGTTGAAAGAAACAGGCAAACGCTGAACCTGTGGCGAGGGAGCTTGCTCCCGCTGGGGCGCGCAGCGGCCCCCACCATTGCGGTCGCTGCGCAACCGAGCGGGAGCAAGCTCCCTCGCCACAAGGTTAGCGCTTGCTCTTCTATATGGTGAAGTAAATCGAACAGTCAGGCCAAAAAAAATCGATTGTTGTATCGGTTGATTCAACAATACTAGCCCCATTCGTCGTTGGGCCGAGCTGGCCCCTTATCCAAGAGGTGCTGCATGACCCGTTGTGCCGAGGCGCTCGTTCAGTTGCTGGAAGGCTATGGTGTTGAAACCGTCTTCGGTATTCCCGGCGTGCACACCGTCGAGTTGTATCGTGGCCTGCACGGCAGTCGCCTGAAGCACATCAGCCCGCGCCACGAGCAGGGCGCCGGGTTCATGGCCGACGGTTATGCCCGTGCCAGCGGCAAGCCCGGGGTGTGCTTCATCATCACCGGACCGGGCATGACCAACATCATCACCGCCATGGGCCAGGCCTATGCCGACTCGGTGCCGATGCTGGTGATTTCCACCTGCAACCGTCGCGAACACCTGCGCCTGGGCCATGGCCACCTGCATGAATTGCCGGATCAGCGCGCGCTGGTCGCCGGGGTCTGTGCTTTCAGCCATACGCTGCAACACCCGTCGCAATTGCCGGAAGTGCTGGCACGGGCCTTTGCCTTGTTCGGCTGTACGCGGCCGCGTCCGGTGCACATCGAGATTCCGCTGGATGTGCTGGAGATGTCTGCCGAGGGGCTGGACCTGCGCCCGCGTTCATTGCCGGCCGCGCCGGCTCCGACGGCGGAAGCCATCGATGACGCTGTGGCCCTGATCAACAACGCCAAGCGTCCCTTGATTCTCGCCGGTGGCGGTGCGCGCCGGGCCAGTGAGGCCCTGACCGCACTCGCCGAACGCCTGCAGGCCCCCGTGGCGCTGACCACCAACGCCCGCGGTTTGCTGGCCCCCGAACATCCTTTGTTGCTCGACGGTGTGCAGTCCTCGGCCCATGGTCGTGAGCTATTTGCCGAGGCCGACCTGGTGCTGGCCGTCGGCACCGAACTCGGGGAAACCGACTACGACTTTTTCGGTCTTGGCACTGTGCAGTTCAAGGCACCGCTGATTCGCCTGGACATCGATCCCCTGCAAATACTCGGCGTACAAGCGGCCACGGTCGGCTTGCTGGGCGATGCCGGGCAAGGCTTGCTGTTGTTGCTCGATCGACTGCCGCAGCGCCAGGCCGATCCAGCCTGGGCGGCTGAGCGAGTGAACAAGGTCAACGCCCTCGAGCACGCCGGCTGGAGCGCCAGACAATCCCGTATGCAAGCGCTGCTCGATACCCTGCGCGATCACTTGCCGCAGCCACTGATCGTCGGCGATTCGACCCAACCGGTGTACCAGGGCGCGCTCGGCTATCGGGCGCCAACTCCCAATAGCTGGTTCAACGCCGGCAGCGGCTACGGCACCCTCGGCTACGGTTTGCCCGCCGCCATCGGCGCCAAGCTGGCCCAACCTTTGCGCCCGGTGGTGGCGTTGGTCGGCGACGGTGGCTTGCAGTTTTCCAGTGCCGAACTGATCGCCGCCAAAGAGGCCGGCGTCGGCGTGATCCTGCTGCTGTGGAACAACAGCAGCTACGCCGAAATCCGCGACTACATGAACGCCAAGGCGGTGCCGTTGCTGGGGGTAGACATCCTCACGCCGGACTTCGCCGCCCTCGCACAAAGCTGCCACGTCAGCCATCACCGGGCACGCGACCTGGACGGTTTGCGCGAGCTGCTGGGGCAACTCGGCAGTAGCGTTGAGCCGGTGATGATCGAGGTCGACGCCACAACCTTTCTGGCTGACTAAAACAACAACAATTTTTTCAGGTCGCCGACACGCACAACGTCCGGCCGACCTTTCAATCTCCTGAACTCAAAGGTGGCTTACATGGCTGAGTCCGATAACTTTTCCTCTACCCATTCCGTGCAGGGGACCTACGCCGACCTGATCCTCGCCAACGGACGTATCTACACCCAGGACCCGGCCAACCCGTGGGCCGAGGCCGTGGCCATCCGCGACGGCAAGTTGATCGCAGTCGCCAGCCTCGGCCAGATCGAGATGTTCAAGGGCCCGAACACCCGCGTGCACGACCTGCAAGGCGCATTCTGCATGCCGGGCCTGCACGACATGCACACGCACCCCGACCTCGCGCTGGCGCCGCGCTACGCCGATGACCTCGACGTCGGCATCGAAGACCCGACCCCGGAGCAGTTGCGCGAAAGCATCCTCGCCTACGCCGACAGCCATCCCGGCGACGGCTGGATCTACGGCCAGTACTGGGTGCGCTACACCTTCCGCGAGGCCGGCCTGACCCCGGGCCGCGAGTGGCTCGACAGCGTCATGCCGGACCGCCCGGTGGCACTGCTCGACCGCATGTGGGGCACCATGATGGTCAACTCCAAGGCCCTGGAACTGGCCGGCATCGACCGCCACACGTCCGACCCGCGCAATGGTTATTTCGAGCGTGACGAGCTGACCGGCGAACCCACCGGCCTGATGATCGACGGTGCCTACGCAATGATCCACGCCGCCATGCCACCAACTCCGGTCAGCGTGCTGCGCCGTGCCTACCGCGATGGCGTGCACTTCCAGAGCTCGCGCGGCGTCACGGCGAGCAAATACGTGCACGTCTGCGAACAGCGTTTGCAGGCCCTCAAGGAACTCGACGACAGCGGCGAACTGACGGTGCGCATCGAAGCGGCGATCAGTTGGCAGGACGACATCTTCCCGGTGCGTCGTCGCTGGGAGCTGCTGGCCGGCGAACGCCACTACTACCGCAGCGCGCGCCTGAGCGCCAACGCGGTGAAGTTCCACTTCGACGGCACCGTGGAGCCGAAGTCTTCGTACCTGCTGACCCC
Organism: Pseudomonas sp. GM33; assembly: GCF_000282295.1. Lineage (NCBI taxonomy): Bacteria > Pseudomonadati > Pseudomonadota > Gammaproteobacteria > Pseudomonadales > Pseudomonadaceae > Pseudomonas > Pseudomonas sp. GM33. The sequence goes on along the minus strand of NZ_AKJO01000044.1, from coordinate 1,777 downwards.
GTGGCCGCAGGAAAAGAGCTGGCGCGGCAAGCTCAACCTGACCCCGGAACACATCACCGACATGGTGGTGGACATGGACCGCAAGGGCATCCGCGTGATTGCCCACTGCACCGGCGACGGCGCCTCCGACGTGTTCCTCGATGCCGTGGCCGAGGCCCGTCGTCGCAACGGTTTCAGCGGTGTTCGCCACCAGTGCGCCCACAGCACCTTGCTGCACCCCGGCAACCTGCCGCGCTTCAAGGAGCTGAATGTCATCGCCGAGTTTTCCCCGGCCGCCTGGTACCCGACGCCGTTCGCCAGCGGTGCGCGTTCCGGTTACGGCCAGGAGCGCCTCAAGCGCATCTACGACTTCAAAGGCGTGCTCGCCGCCGGTGGCACGGCGGTGATGGGCACTGACTGGCCTGTGGCGTCCATCGATCCGTGGCTGGCACTGGAAACCATGATCACCCGGCAGAACCCGTGGAACGACGACCCGGCGTGCTTCGGCGACCCGATCAGCCTCGAACAGGCGCTGACCGTGATCACCAGCAACGGCGCCGTGGCCATGGGCCTGGAACACAGCACCGGCAGCCTGCAAGTGGGCAAGTCGGCGGACCTGATCGTCATCGACCGTGACCTGTTCGCTGCACCGGCACGCAACTACATTCACAAGACCCAGGTGCTGCTGACCTTCGTTGAAGGGCAACCGGTCTACGACCGCCACTCAACGCTGGAAACCGTCGGCCTCAAAGCCGTCTGGCAAGGCGAACCACCGGTGCTGGAGGGCAAGGCAGAATGACTTCCCCACGTATCGCCGTGACCGTGGTGTCGGGTTTTCTCGGCGCCGGTAAAACCACACTACTCAACCGTATGGTGCGCCGTGCCGAAGGCAGTCGGCTGGCGGTGATCGTCAACGATTTCGGCGAGCTGAACATCGATGCGGCCATCGTGTCCGAAGTCACCGACGCGGTGTACAGCCTGCAGAACGGCTGCATCTGCTGCACGGTGCAGGAAGACCTGCTGGCGCAACTCGCCAGCCTGGCGCAGCTTGAACCAAGGTTGGAGCGCATCGTCATCGAGTGCAGCGGAGTGTCCGATCCGCAGCGCATCGTGCAGACCCTGGCTTATCCACAGCTGCGCAGCCAGATGCAACTGGACATGGTGATCACGGTGGTCGACGCCACCCGCCATCTGCAACTCGACGGTGAATACGCGCGCCTGGCTCGGGCGCAGGTGGCCGCTGCCGACCTGCTGTTGCTGAACAAGACCGACCTGGTCGATGAGGCGCAGTTGCAGGCCTTGCGCGATGCACTGGGCGCCAGGACGCGTGTGCATGAAAGTGTGCAAGCCGAGTTGCCCGATGCGTTGTGGCTGGATACCGATCTGGACCTTGAGCCTCGGGCACAGAAACCGCTGACCCGGGTGTCCGACGTCGATCACGGCGAGATGTTCAGCAGCTGGTTGTGGCAGAGCAACGCGGCCCTCGATGTCGAGTGCTTGCGTGGCTGGTTGAGGGCGCTGCCCAGTGATGTATTCCGGGTCAAAGGCCTGGTGCTGCTGACGCCGGGCAGCACGGCGCACTGGCTGCAACATGTCGGCACCCGCAGTCAGTTTCTGCCGGCACTGGATGACGTCCGGGCCGATGCCACACGCCTGGTGTTCATCGCTCGCCGGGGTTTCGATGGCTGGGAGGCCTTGGGGCAAGGGCTGGAAGATTGCACTGTGAAAGAGGTTGCCGGGATATGACATCGACAGAGCAACGTCTGCGTGAAGAGTTGGCGGCCTGCTACCGCCTGAT
>NZ_AKJO01000043.1:0-6199 GCF_000282295.1 Pseudomonas sp. GM33 | reverse complement strand
CCCCAGCCACAACGGCGGTCCGGGCAGCGTCTCACTCGATCCAGAATTGCGCATGGGCCACCTCCAGAAACGCCAGCACGTCTTCGTCGATCCCGGGTACGCCGGGGAAATTCGCGCTCAATCGCTCGATGATCGCCGCCACACTGCGCTGGCCGTCCACCAGGTCGAGAATCTGCCCGGCACTGGCGTTGAGCTTGATCATGCCTTCGGGGTACAGCAGCACGTGGCAGTCCTGGCGGGGTTCCCATTGCAGACGAAAACCGCGACGCAAGGCCGGTGACTGCTGGCGATCGATCAGGCTCACAGGGCGATCCCCCGGTGCCAGACATTGTCGCCGGTAACCGTGTGATACGGCGGGCGCGCAAGTTCGTAGGCCATGCTCATGGCATCGAGCATGCTCCACAGCACGTCGAGCTTGAACTGCAGGATCTCCAGCATGCGTTGTTGCCCCTCGGCCGTCACGTAGTGCGCCAGGGTGATGCGCAACCCATGCTCGACATCGCGCCGCGCCTGGCTCAGGCGCGTGCGGAAATAGTCGTAGCCGGCGGCGTCGATCCACGGGTAATGGGTCGGCCAGGCGTCGAGTCGAGACTGATGGATCTGTGGGGCAAAGAGTTCGGTCAGCGAGCTGCTGGCCGCTTCCTGCCAGCAGGCGCGACGGGCGAAATTGACGTAGGCGTCCACCGCGAAACGCACGCCGGGCAGCACCAGCTCCTGGGAGAGGATCTGCTCGCGATCCAGGCCCACGGCTTCGCCCAGGCGCAGCCAGGCTTCGATTCCGCCCTCGCTGCCGGGAGCGCCGTCGTGGTCGAGAATCCGTTGCAGCCACTCGCGGCGCACGTCGCGGTCCGGGCAGTTGGCGAGAATCGCGGCGTCCTTCAGGGGAATGTTGATCTGATAGTAAAAGCGATTGGCGACCCAGCCCTGGATCTGCTCGCGGCTGGCGCGGCCGGCGTACATGGCTTGATGGAAAGGATGGTGGATGTGGTAGTAGGCGCCCTTGGCGCGCAGGGCGGCTTCGAATTCGCTGGGGGTCATTGCGTTGTCAGTCATTGCGGTTCTCCGGGAAGCTCTGCGGTGTCTGGTCAGGCCTCTTCGCGAGCAGGCTCGCTCCCACATTGAACAGGCGGTGCTCCCCCTGTGGGAGCGAGCCTGCTCGCGAAGGGGCCAGCCGCTACAGCTCAATACTCATGCCGTCATAAGCCACTTCGATCCCCCGCCGCTCCAGCAACGCCCGCTCGGCCGAGTCTTCATCGAGAATGGGATTGGTGTTGTTGATGTGGATCAGCACCTTGCGCTGGCGGTTGAAACCCTCCAGCACGTCCAGCATCCCGCCGGGGCCGCTTTGTGGGAGGTGCCCCATTTCGCTGCCCAGGCTCTGGCCGACTTCGCAGATACGCATCTCGTCGTCGCGCCACAGGGTGCCGTCCAGCAACAGGCAATCGGCACGCTGCATCCAGCCCAGCACTTCATCGTCGATTCGGCCAAGGCCCGGCGCATAGAACAGCGACGCGCCACTGCGCAGGTCTTCAACGAACAGGCCAATGGTGTCGCCCGGTTGCGGGTTGCCGCGATTGGGCGAATACGGCGGCGCGTTGCTCACCAGGGGAATCGCGCGAAATTGCAAATGCCCGCAGGCCGGGATGCCGAACGGCTGGCGATCGAGGCCGACCGGTTGCCAGTGCAGTCCGCCGTTCCAGTGTCCGAGCATGTTGAACAACGGGAAACCGCTGCTCAGATCCTGATGCACACGCTCGGTGCACCAAACGTCATGGGGGCAGCCTTCGCGCAAGCTGAGCAAACCGGTGCAATGGTCGATCTGGCTGTCCAGCAGCACGATGCCGGCGATGGCGCTGTCACGCAGGCGCCGCGCCGGTTGCAGAGGCGCAAAACTCTCGAGTTGCGCGCGAATGTCCGGTGACGCGTTGCACAGCACCCACTCCACACCGTCGTCACTCAAGGCAATCGACGACTGCGTACGGCGCTGGGCCCGCAGGCTGCCATTGCGCACACCGGCGCACTGGCGGCAGTTGCAGTTCCATTGCGGAAAACCACCGCCAGCGGCGGAACCGAGAACGCGGATGTGCATGGCCGATGCTCCAGAAGGCAGGCCCGGCCAACGCATTGGCTGGCCGGGTGATCAATCAACGGTTGGCGAAATACATCGTCACTTCGAAGCCAATGCGCAGATCGGTAAACGCGGGTTTAGTCCACATGGGTCATTCCTCTTCTTGTGCCGGGTGATTCCGGTAGAGCCATTAATGCACGGGGCGTTGAGTGCCCGAATGCTACTTTCGAAGGAGTTGGCGGGGTGATTTGGTAGGGGGTGTCGAGCAAATTTCCAGAACCCCACATCCCCATGTGGGAGCGAGCTTGCTCGCGATGACGGAGCAACAGTCAACCGAGATGTTGAATGTGCTGGCCTCATCGCGAGCAAGCTCGCTCCCACAGGTTTTTCAGTGTTCTTGAGTGATCAGAAGAACCCCAGCGGATTGATGTCGTAGCTCACCAGCAGGTTTTTGGTCTGCTGATAGTGATCGAGCATCATCTTGTGGTTTTCCCGGCCGACGCCGGACTTCTTGTAGCCGCCGAACGCCGCATGCGCCGGGTACAGGTGGTAGCAGTTGGTCCACACCCGTCCGGCCTTGATCGCCCGACCCATACGGTAGGCGCGGTTGATGTCGCGGGTCCACAGGCCGGCGCCGAGGCCGAACTCGCTGTCGTTGGCAATCGCCAGGGCTTCGGCTTCGTCCTTGAAGGTGGTGACACCCACCACCGGGCCGAAGATTTCTTCCTGGAACACGCGCATCTTGTTGTGGCCCTTGAGCAGGGTCGGCTGGATGTAGTAACCGCTGGACAGGTCGCCCTCCAGGCGTTCGGCCGCGCCGCCGGTGAGCAGCTCGGCGCCCTCCTCCTGGGCAATGGTCAGGTACGAGAGGATCTTGTCGTATTGCTGCTCGGACGCCTGGGCGCCGACCATGGTTTCCGTGTCCAGCGGGTTGCCGCGCTTGATCCTGGTGATCTTCTTCATCACCTCGGCCATGAACGGCTCATAGATCGACTCTTGCACCAGTGCCCGGGACGGGCAGGTGCAGACTTCGCCCTGGTTGAAGAACGCCAGCACCAGGCCTTCGGCGGCTTTTTCGATGAACGCCGGCTCCGCGTTCATGATGTCTTCGAAGAAGATGTTCGGCGACTTGCCACCCAGCTCGACGGTGCTCGGGATGATGTTCTCGGCGGCGCAATGCATGATGTGCGCGCCCACCGGGGTCGAACCGGTGAAGGCGATCTTGGCGATGCGCTTGCTGGTGGCCAGGGCTTCGCCGGCTTCGCGACCGAAGCCCTGGACGATGTTCAGCACGCCCGCGGGCAGCAGGTCGGCGATCAGCTCGGCGAACACCATGATCGACAGCGGCGTTTGCTCGGCCGGCTTGAGCACGATGCAGTTGCCGGCGGCGAGCGCCGGGGCGAGTTTCCAGGCGGCCATCAGCAGCGGGAAGTTCCACGGAATGATCTGCCCGACCACGCCCAGGGGCTCATGGAAGTGATAGGCCGTGGTCAACTCGTTGATCTCGGCAGCCCCGCCTTCCTGCGCACGGATGCAGCCGGCGAAGTAACGGAAGTGGTCGGCCGCCAGCGGTACGTCGGCGTTCAGGGTTTCGCGCACGGCCTTGCCGTTGTCCCAGGTTTCGGTGACGGCCAGGACCTCAAGGTTCTGCTCGATGCGGTCGGCGATTTTCAGCAGCACCAGGGAGCGGTCCTGGGCCGAGGTCTTGCCCCAGGCGTCGGCAGCGGCATGGGCGGCGTCGAGGGCCTTGTCGATGTCAGCGGCGCTGGAGCGCGGGAACTCGGCGATCACTTCACCGTTGACCGGCGAAGTATTGGTGAAGTACTCGCCATTGATCGGGGCAACGAACTCGCCACCGATGAAGTTGCCGTAGCGCGGCTTGAAGGTAATGACGGCGCCTGGGGTTCCGGGTTGTGCGTAGATCATGGTGGGCCTCTGTCTGGGTCGATGCCTGTCGTATTGACAGGCGATGAGCCGATACTAGAGAGCCCCGCGTGCCAGACGAATGCGTCGTTGGCAGGAGGGGCTCTCGTTATTTGGTCGTAGGTTTCACACCGATCACTGTAGGAGCGAGCCTGCTCGCGATGAACCCGAGAACGCCGCGGGGTATCAGGTTTCCAGCGTTATCGTTGACGAACATCGCGAGCAAGCTCGCTCCCACAAGGGATCAGTGTTTGGCAACGAGATCCTTGGGCAGCTTGAACGTCCAGAGCATGCCGCCCTGGTTGAAGTCCTTCACCCGCTTGGCCACTTCGCCGCCCCACAGCGGTACCGCGCCGCCCCAGCCGGAGAGGACCGAAACGAACTGTTCGCCGTCCATTTCCCAGGTGATGGGCGAGCCGAGCACGCCGGAGCCGGTCTGGAACTCCCAGACCTTTTCGCCGGTCTTGGCGTTGAACGCCTGCAGGAAGCCTTCAGGCGTGCCGGTGAACACCAGGTTGCCCTTGGTGGTCAGCACACCGCCCCACAGCGGCGCGTAGTTCTTGTGACGCCAGACTTCCTTGCCGGTTTTCGGATCGATGGCCCGCAGCACGCCGATGTAGTCTTCGTTCAACGGCTTGATGGTGAAGCCGGCACCGAGGAACGCCGCGCCTTTCTTGTAGGCGATGCCTTCGTTCCAGATGTCCATGCCCCATTCGTTGGACGGCACATAGAACAACCCGGTGTCCCGGTTGTAGGCCATCGGCATCCAGTTTTTCGCGCCGAGGAACGCCGGCGCCACGAACACCGAGCTGCCCTTGACTTCCGAACCCGGGGCGCCGGGACGGCTGGCTTCGTTGTAGATCGGCCGGCCGTCCTTATCCAGGCCGGTGGCCCAGGTGATCTTGTCCACGAACGGGAAGCCACGGATGAATTTGCCGTTGGTGCGATCCAGCACGTAGAAGAAACCGTTACGGTCAGCCGTGGCCGCCGCCTTGATCTCCTTGCCGCCTTCGTTGTAGTTGAACGACACCAGCTCGTTCACGCCGTCGTAGTCCCAACCGTCGTGGGGCGTGCTCTGGAAGTGCCATTTGATGGTGCCGTCGTCCGGGTTGAGCGCCAGGCGCGATGAGGAGTAGAGGTTGTCGCCAGGGCGCAGGTGCGAGTTCCACGGCGCCGGGTTGCCGGTACCGAACAGCAGCAGGTTGGTTTCCGGGTCGTAATAACCGCCAAGCCAGGGGGCTGCACCGCCGGTTTTCCACAGATCGCCCGGCCAGGTCTTGCCCGCCTCGCCGCCGGAGATGCCGTTCTCCACGGCTTTGCCGTCCTTGTAGACATAGCCCATATGGCCTTCGACCGTCGGCCGGGTCCACAGCAGATCACCGTTTTTCGGATCGTAGGCCTCGATCTTGCCCACCACCCCGAACTCGCCACCGGCCACGCCGGTAATCAGCTTGCCATTGATCACCAGCGGCGCGGCACTGATCGAGTAGCCTTCCTTGTGGTCGGCGACTTTCTTGCTCCACACCACCTTGCCGGTGTCCTTGTTCAGCGCCACGAGTTTGGCGTCGAGGGTGCCGAAAATCACCAGGTCGCCATACAGCGCGACGCCACGGTTGATCACGTCGCAGCAAGGGCGGATGTCATCGGGCAGGCGCGCATCGTATTGCCAGAGTTTCTTGCCGGTGCGCGCATCCACGGCGAAGACCCGGGAGTAGGAACCGGTCATGTACATCACGCCGTCCTTGACCATCGGCTGCGCTTGCTGGCCCCGCTGTTTTTCACCGCCGAAGGAAAACGCCCAGGCCGGGCGCAGTTCCTTGACGTTGTCGACGTTGAGAATATCCAGCGGGCTGTAGCGCTGCCCTTGAACGCCGAGGCCGTTGGTCACGACCTGTTCCGGGTTCTTCGGGTCCTGGAGAATGTCCTGGTCGGAAACCCCGGCCAATGCCTGGCCGGACAACAGCATGGCACTGAGCAGCAGGCTCAGGACGAAGGGCTGGCGACGTGCGGGTTGAGTCATGACGGCTTCCTCTGCGGATTTTTGTTATGTCCGGAAATTTTCCCGGTCTGGTGCAGATTCTTGGGCGCCGCCGCCCTGGCAACAATTGCCCGCAATGAGGAGATTGCTAGTTCCTTGGTACAGGGTGGGTGGAGATGGACACGAAACTTTGTGAACGGCACCGGCCTCTTTGTAGGAGCGAGCCTGCT
>NZ_AKJO01000042.1:0-40308 GCF_000282295.1 Pseudomonas sp. GM33 | reverse complement strand
TACCGAAGAAACGGATATGTACGCAATCAACAAAAGACAGGCTGGCAGTCAAGCCGCCTTCGCGAGCAAGCTCGCTCCCACAGGGATTGTGCTCGGCTCCAGAGTCAGCAAAGCCCGGCCAAAAAAAAGCCCCGCAAATAAGCGGGGCCATAAAGGGTGCAGCAGTCATGCTTTAGGACGTTTATCCACCACGTGGCAAGCCTTGCCCTCCGACCGCTTGATCGAATGAAACGGCTGCAAAACAACCCGCGAACTGATCCCGATATACGTCTTGATGTGTTTGCTCAATTCCCCGCAAACAGCCTTCTGCTGTTCTTCGCTCAGGTGCTGGTGCTCAGCCTTCAACTCGACTTGCACATCAACGCTGTCAAGGTTGCCGTTGCGATACAGATGGATCTCATAGCACTCGGCAAGTTGTTTGACTTTGAGTACCTGTTCCTCGATCTGTGTCGGAAACACGTTGACCCCGCGGATGATCAGCATGTCGTCGCTGCGTCCGGTGATCTTGTCGATGCGGCGCATCGGTCGTGCCGTACCCGGCAGCAGGCGCGTCAGGTCGCGGGTGCGGTAGCGGATCATCGGCAGGGCTTCTTTGCTCAGGGAGGTGAACACCAGTTCGCCCATCTGGCCGTCCGGCAAAACCTCGCCAGTGACCGGGTCGATGATTTCCGGGTAGAAATGGTCTTCCCAGATGGTCGGGCCGTCCTTGGTTTCCGCGCATTCCATGGCGACGCCCGGCCCCATGATTTCCGACAGGCCGTAGATGTCCAGGGCGGTGATGCCCAGGCGCGCTTCGATGGCGCTGCGCAGTTCGGCGGTCCACGGCTCGGCGCCGAAGATGCCCAGGCGCAGGGCCAGTTTGTGCGGGTCGATGCCCTGGCGCTCGATTTCGTCGGCGATGTTGAGCATGTACGACGGCGTGACCATGATGATGTCCGGCTGGAAATCCTTGATCAGTTGCACTTGTTTTTCGGTCTGGCCGCCGGACATCGGGATCACCGTGCAACCCAGGCGTTCGGCGCCGTAGTGCGCGCCGAGGCCGCCGGTGAACAGGCCGTAGCCGTAGGAAATGTGCACCTTGTCGCCACGGCGGCCACCGGCGGCGCGGATCGAGCGGGCCACCACGTTGGCCCAGGTGTCGATGTCGTTCTGGGTGTAGCCGACCACGGTCGGTTTGCCGGTGGTGCCGCTGGACGCGTGCAGGCGCACGATGTCGTTCATCGGCACGGCAAACATGCCGTAGGGGTAGTTGTCGCGCAGGTCGGACTTGGTGGTGAAAGGGAATTTCGCCAGGTCGTCGAGGGACTTGATGTCGTCCGGGTGTACGCCCAGCGCATCGAAACGCTGACGGTACAGCGGCACGTTGTTGTAGGCGTGGTTCAGGCTCCAGCGCAGGCGCTCCAGCTGATGCTGGCGCAGCTCGTCGATGCTGGCGGTTTCCAGCGGGTCCAGCACAGGGTTCAGCACGGCTTGGGCAATTGGCATGTTCATGTGTTCACTCGAATTGTTTTTGTGTTCCAGCCCTTTTGCACAAGGGCTTTGAGTGCATGCCCCAAGGATACCTCTCGGCTCCTCGGGAATCGCGATTCTTTAGTGGGATAGACGCTCGATGATCAGCGCGATCCCCTGGCCGACGCCAATGCACATGGTGCACAGGGCGTAGCGGCCGTTACGTTCCTCAAGCTCATGCAGGGCGGTGGTCACCAGTCGCGCGCCGCTCATGCCCAACGGGTGGCCGAGGGCGATGGCGCCGCCGTTGGGGTTGACCCGCGGATCGGTGTCGCTCAGGCCAAGCTCGCGCAGCACCGCCAGGCCCTGTGCGGCAAACGCTTCGTTGAGCTCGATCACGTCCATGTCGGCCAGGCTCAGGTTGGCCACTTCCAGTACCTTGCGCGTGGCCGGCACCGGGCCAATGCCCATGATCCGTGGTTCTACGCCGGCGGTGGCCATGGCCACGACCCGGCCACGGGCGGTCAGGCCGTGGCGCTTGGCGACTTGCGGGCTGGCCAGCAGCAGCGCGCAGGCGCCGTCGTTGACTCCGGAGGCGTTGCCGGCGGTGATGCTACCGCCTTCGCGGAACGGCGTGCCGAGTTTGGCAAGCTGTTCGAGCGTGGTGTCGCCGCGTGGGTGTTCGTCGTGCTCGACCACTTTGGCCGGGCCTTTGCGCTGCGGGATTTCCACGGCGACGATTTCCTTCGCCAGGCGCCCATTGGCCTGGGCGGCCGCTGCACGCTGCTGGCTGCGCAGGGCGAAGGCGTCCTGGTCGGCCCGGGAGATGTTGAACTGTTCGGCGACGTTCTCCGCGGTTTCCGGCATGGAGTCGATGCCGTAGGCCTTTTTCATCAGCGGATTGACGAAACGCCAGCCGATGGTGGTGTCGAAGATTTCCGCCGAACGGGAAAACGCCTGCTCGGCCTTGCCCATCACCAGCGGCGCGCGGGACATCGATTCCACGCCGCCGACCAGCATCAACCCGGTCTCGCCGCTGCGAATCGCCCGGGCAGCCGTGCCCACCGCGTCCAGCCCGGAGCCGCACAGGCGATTGAGGGTGGTGCCGGGCACGCTGACCGGCAACCCGGCCAGCAGGGCCGACATGCGCGCGACGTTGCGGTTGTCTTCGCCGGCCTGGTTGGCGCAGCCGTAGATCACGTCGTCGACGGTACTCCAGTCGACTTGCGGGTGGCGGCGCAGCAGTTCGCGCAGCGGCACCGCGCCGAGGTCGTCGGCGCGCACGCTGCTCAGGACCCCGGCGTAGCGGCCTATCGGGGTGCGGACGGCGTCGATGATCAGTGCGTCATTCATTCGGGGTCTCCTGCGTCAGCACCGGGCCGCGCACTTTGTAGGATTTGCCATGGAACAGGGCGATCAACTGGCCCTGTTGGTTTTCGATACGTACGTCGTAGTTGCCGGTGCGCCCGGAACGGCTCTGCTCGATGCAGTCGGCGTTCAGCGTGTCACCCAGGCGGGCCGGGGCGATGTAGTCGATGCTGCAACCGATGGCCACGGTGGCCTCGTTGTAGCTGTTGCAGGCGAAGGCGAACGCCGAATCGGCGAGGGCGAACAGGTAGCCGCCGTGGCACGTGCCGTGGCCCTGGACCATGTCGGCGCGCACCGTCATGCCCACTCGCGCGCAACCGGGGCCGGCCGAGAGCAGGCGCATGCCCATGGCCTGGCTGGCGGCGTCGCGCTGGAACAGCGATTGCGCGCATTCACTGGCCAGGGTCATGGCTTCATGGTTAGTCATGGAAGGTTCTCCCTTCGGCGACGCGACGGCGCAGCAGCAGCGACGGCCGGTAGCGTTCTTCGCCGTAACTGGCTTGCAGGTTTTCCAGCACGTTCAGAATGTGCGACAGGCCAATGGCATCGGCCCAGGCCAGCGGACCCTGTGGATAGTTGACCCCGGCGCGCATCGCCAGATCGATGTCGGCGGCCGACGCGACGCCTTGCAGCAGGGCGTCGGCGGCTTCGTTGGCGAGCATCGCCACGGTGCGCAGGACGGCGAGGGCCGGGCTGTCGCTGAGCAGGCTGACCTTGAGGCCGGCCCGTTGCAGCAGGGCCACGCCTTGTTCGAGGGCCTGCGGGTCGATCCCTGCCGCATGGCTGATAGCGATGCGTTTGGCATTGGCGTAATCGAACGCAAGGTCCAGCAGTATCAGGTTGCGCAGCCCGTCTTCGCGAGCCCGCTGACAGGCCATGCGCCCATCGCTCAAGGCCAGAACGGCATCACCGACTCGCAGCAAGCCCTGACCATCACGCTGGACGATCTCGACGCCTTGTTCATGCAAGCGTGCGAGCAAGCCTTGAGCGATACCGAGGTCGCCTTCCACGGCACAGACCTCGACCTTCGCATCGCTGTTGATATCAGCGGCTTGCGGGCGTTCCGCCCCTTGGGCGTAGCGGTAGAAACCCTGGCCGCTCTTGCGTCCCAGACGCCTGCCGTCCACCAATTCTTTCTGGATCAACGACGGCAGGAAGCGCGTGTCCTGGTAATAGGCGTCGAACACCGAGCAGGTCACGGCGTAGTTGACGTCGTGGCCGATCAGATCGGTCAGTTCGAATGCGCCCATGGCAAAACCGCCGGCCTCGCGCATCAGGGCATCCAGTGTCGGGCAGTCGGCCGCGCCTTCCTGCAGCATCCGCAGGCTTTCGGCATAGAACGGCCGGGCCACGCGGTTGACGATGAAGCCCGGCGTCGAACGGGTGTGCACCGGTTTTTTGCCCCAGGCCTTGGCGGTGTCGTACAGGCACTCAGCCAAGACGGGATTACTGGCCAGGCCGGAAACGATTTCCACCAACGCCATGACCGGCGCCGGGTTGAAGAAGTGCAGGCCGAGCAAGCGTTCTGGATGCTCAAGCTGCGCGGCGATGCTGGTGATCGATAGCGACGAGGTGTTGCTGGCCAGAATGCAGTGTTCGCTACAGATGCCTTCGAGCTGGCGGAACAGTGCACGCTTGACCTCGAGGTTCTCGACGATGGCTTCGATGATCAGCTCGCAATCGGCCAGGGCTTCGATGGCTTCCACCGCTTGCAGGCGGGCAATGGTTGCGCTGCGCGATTCGGCGGACAGTTTGCCGCTCTCGACCCGTTTGCCCAGTTGTCGATCGATGCCTTCGATGGCCTGCGCCGCCGCGCCGGGACGGTTGTCCAGCAGCAACACCGGATGGCCGGCTTGCGCCGCGACCTGGGCGATGCCGGCGCCCATGGCCCCGGCGCCGATCACGGCAATGCGTGCAGAGGTGTTCAATGCGGTCATGACTCAGCGCCCCTTGAAGCTTGGGGTGCGTTTTTCCATGAAGGCGCCGACGCCTTCGCGATAGTCCTCGCTGCGCCCGGCCAGGCGTTGCAGGTCGCGCTCCAGTTCCAGCTGTTCGTCGAAGCTGTTGCTCAGGCTGGCGTTGAGGCTGCGTTTGATCAGCGCCAGGCCGTAGGTGGGTTGAGTGGCGAGGTGGCGCGCCAGTTTCAGCGCTTCGTCGCGCAGGTCGGCGTCGTCCACGCACTGGTAGATCAAGCCCCATTGTTCGGCCTGTTCGGCGCTCAGGCGATTGCCAAGCAAGGCCAAAGCCTTGGCTCGGGCCATGCCGACCAGGCGCGGCAAGGTCCAGGTGCCACCGGAATCGGGAATCAGGCCGATCTTGCAGAACGCCTGGATGAAACTGGCCGAACGCGCCGCCAGCACCAGGTCGCAGGCCAGCGGAATGTTGGCGCCGGCACCGGCGGCGACGCCGTTGACCGCACAGATCACCGGCAGCGGCAGGTCGCGCAACTGGCGGATCAGCGGGTTGTAGAACTTCTCGATGGACTCGCCAAGATCCGGCACGGCGCTGCCCGGCGCGACATTGCGGTCGCTCAGGTCCTGCCCGGCGCAGAAGCCGCGACCTTCACCCGTCAGCAGTAGAACGCGCACGTCCGGGTTCTGCCGCACTTGCTTGAGTGCTTCTTTCACTTCGCCGTGCATCTGGGTGTTGAAGCTGTTGAGCTGGTCTGGCCGGTTGAGGCTGAGCAGAGCGACGCCGGCGTCGATGGAAAACAGGATGTGTTCGAAGTTCATGGTCTGGGCGTTCTCTTGGCAGTCGTTCGAATTCGTTGGATTACTGGCCGGTGAAGGTCGGCGCGCGTTTTTCCTGGAAGGCCGCAATGCCTTCGTCGCGGTCGCGGGTGCCGGCCAGCACGGTGAAGGCGTGGCGCTCGAAGCGCAGGCCGCTGGCCAGATCGGTGTCCATGGCCTTGAGCAGCGCTTCCTTGGCCAGGCGTACGGCCAGTGGCGCCTTGGCGGCAATGCCGCGGGCGATGTGCAGGGCGCGATCGACGGTGAACTCCGGTTGGGTCACTTCGCTGACCAGGCCGGCGCGCTGGGCCTGGCGGGCGTCGATCGGCTCACCGGTGAGGACCATCTGCATGGCCATGGATTTGCCGACGGCGCGCAGCAAACGCTGGGTGCCTCCGGCGCCGGGCATGATCCCGAGGTTGATTTCCGGCTGGCCGAAGCGCGCGTCTTCCCCGGCAATGATGATGTCGGCGTGCATCGCCAGTTCGCAGCCACCGCCGAGGGCGAAGCCGTTGACCGCGGCGATCAGCGGTTTGCTGAAACGGGTGATGGTTTGCCACGAGGCCTGGCGCGGGTCGTCGAGGATGCCGACCAGGTTGCGTTCGGCCATTTCCTTGATGTCGGCGCCGGCGGCGAAGGCCTTGCGGCTACCGGTGAGGACCACGGCGCGGGTGTCGGGGTCGGCTTGTGCGGCGTTCAGTTCAGCGGCCAGTTCGCCCAGCAATTCGGTGGTCAAGGCGTTCAGGGCTTGCGGGCGCTGCAGGGTAATCAGGCGGACGCCAGGCTCGATCAATTCGACGGCAAGGGTCAGAGGCATGGCGGATGCCCTCAGGGTGCACGCTCGGCGTGGTGCCGGCTCGTTATTGGATCGGCCTCGGGGGCCGGTTTTGCCCAAGTATAGCTACAACGTGATACGCAAATGCAATACAAAAATAGATTTAATGTGTCTTAATTGTGTGGTTTTCGATTTGTTGTCTTCCTGGTAGAGGGGCGCTGATAACGAGTTTTTCCTCGAGTTTATTGGGTTTTATAGCGTTTTAACGGGCGCGTTGGTCTTCGTTGGAAAGGGGCGTTTCAAGTGATACGGTTTTTAGCCTTTGTGCTGGTAAAAGTGATGTGATACAAAATAGGTCATTATTTGCATCGCTTTGCGAAGGAACCTGCCATGACCTGCTACAGCCTTGATGGCCTGACTCCGGTGGTTGACCCGAGCGCTTATGTGCACCCGTCTGCCGTATTGATCGGCGATGTGATCATCGGCCCGCATTGCTATGTGGGGCCGCTGGCCAGCCTGCGCGGGGACTTCGGGCGGATCGTGCTGGAGGAGGGCGCCAACCTGCAGGACACCTGCGTGATGCACGGTTTCCCCGACAGCGACACGGTGGTGGAGCGCAACGGCCACATCGGCCACGGCGCGGTGCTGCACGGGTGCCGGATCGGCGCCGATGCGCTGGTGGGCATGAATGCGGTGGTGATGGATAACGCCCGGATCGGCCCGCGTTCATTCGTGTCGGCGGCGGCGTTCGTCAAGGCCGGCTTCGAATGCCCGGAACAGTCGCTGGTCATGGGCGCACCGGCCAGCATCAAGCGCAGCCTCAGCGATCAGGAAGTGGCGTGGAAACAGGCCGGCACCCGGGAGTATCAGCAACTGGCCCAGCGTTGCCTCGAGCAGATGCAGGTGTGCGAGCCGCTGAGCGAACCGGAACCGGATCGCCCGCGTATCAGTGACAGTGGGTTGCGGCCAAAAGGCAGCACTTTGTGAACACCGTCCCCTACTGTAGGAGCGAGCCTGCTCGCGATGGTGGGTCAGCTACCTTGGTGTCGACTGACCCACCATCGCGAGCAGGCTCGCTCCTACAAGGGATTGGGATTAACCCATTAGCTTTCGGTATATTCCTTTTCTTTTTTTGCACGGAACGCCCATGTCGTCCCTGACTCCCTTGAACCACCTGATTACCCGCTTCCAGGAGCAGACGCCGATCCGCGCCAGTTCCTTGATCATCACGTTGTACGGGGATGCCATCGAACCCCATGGCGGCACCGTGTGGCTGGGTAGCCTGATTCAATTGCTCGAACCCATCGGCATCAACGAACGGCTGATCCGCACTTCGATTTTTCGCCTGACCAAGGAAGGCTGGCTGACCGCCGAGAAAGTCGGTCGCCGCAGTTACTACAGCCTGACGGGCACCGGTCGTCGCCGTTTCGACAAGGCCTTCAAGCGGGTCTACAGCACCACGATGCCGGCCTGGGATGGTTCCTGGTGCCTGGTGATGCTCTCGCAACTGACCCAGGACAAACGCAAACAGGTGCGCGAGGAACTGGAATGGCAAGGCTTCGGCGCGATTTCGCCGGTGGTGCTGGCCTGTCCGCGCAGTGACCGGTCCGACGTCAATGCGACCCTGCTCGACCTCGGCGCCCAGGAGGACACCATCGTCTTCGAAACCACCGCTCAGGACGTACTGGCTTCCAAGGCCCTGCGCCTGCAGGTGCGCGAGAGCTGGAACATCGAGGAGCTGGCTGCGCATTACAGCGAGTTCATCCAGTTGTTCCGGCCGCTGTGGCAAGCCCTGCGCGAGCAGGAAAACCTGCAACCGGCCGACTGCTTCCTGGCGCGGGTGCTGTTGATTCACGAGTACCGCAAGCTGCTGCTGCGCGACCCGCAACTGCCGGACGAGTTGCTGCCCGGCGATTGGGAAGGCCGCGCCGCCCGCCAGTTGTGCCGCAACATTTACCGTTTGATCTACGCCAAGGCCGAAGAATGGCTGAACGCTGCACTGGAAACGGCCGACGGCCCGTTGCCGGACGTCGGTGAAAGCTTCTATCGGCGTTTTGGCGGACTGAAGTAGCACGTCACTGTTCAGGGAGTGGTGCGGTTCAGGAGACTCGAAGCATCCGGTGTCGTGTGGATTGACGTAGACAATAAAAATAAGCCTGCGTGAGGCCTGACATGATTTCTACAACAGCACAGCGCCATGAAGGGTTCGACCAGTGGATCCATCAGATCAACCAGATCTGTGGCGCCTTCAACGCACAACCCCTGGGCAGCGAATTTGCCGGGCGCATCCGCGAATACCAGAGCGATGCGCTCAAACTCAGTTTCGTCGACGTGTGCCAAGCGCGTTTGTACCGTACGCCCCAGGAAGTCGCGGCGGGCGAGGGTGGCAAGTACTTCGCGGTGTTCCAGCTCGACGGCACGGCGGGCATGGCCCAGGGCGACGACAAGGTCTTGCTGTCCCCCGGCGACATCACGCTGATCGATGCCTCGCGCCCCAGCGATTTCACCTACGGCGAAAACTCCCGGCAGTTGTCGCTGATCCTGCCGTATCAACTGGTCGAGCAAACCCTGCGCTTCAACCCGGTCAAGTGCGGCCACCGGATTGCCGCGTCCTCGCCCATCGCCATGCTCTCGCACCGGTTGATCCTCGACGCCACCCGCCAGCAGCACCTGACCCGACAGGAAAGCGAAGCGACCCTGGAGGCGATCGTCAGCCTGCTGCGCCCGGCGATCAGCCAGGCCGACGACTGCACCGATGTCCATGAGCGGATCTTCCGCAAGACGCTCACCTGCATCGACGAAAACATTCGCTCCGAAGACCTGTGCCCGGAATGGCTGGCGCGGGAAGTCGGCATGTCCACCCGTGGCCTGTACCGGATGTTTGCCAAGAAAGGGCTGGTGGTGGCGCGCTACATCAAGAACCGTCGCCTGGACCTGTGCGCCGAATCCCTGCGCCAATCGGGCAAGGAGCAGAAGTTGTCGGTGCTGGGGTATTCGTGGGGGTTTTCCGATTCGAGCTACTTCTCCACCGCGTTCAAGTCGCGCTTCGGCATTGCGCCGGGGGAGTATCGCAAGCGGTATGCCTGATGAATTTTCATGAACACCGAATAACCCTGTGGGAGCGAGCTTGCTCGCGAAGGCGTCGTGTCAGTCGACATCAATGTCAATGACAGACCGCTTTCGCGAGCAAGCTCGCTCCCACAGGTATTGCGTACGACCTGGTTACTTCGGTGTGCTGAGGTTCAACGTCGGCGTTTCATCGAAGAGGTTCCACGGATGCTTCTGCTGAGTGCGTAGGATGCTTCCGAGTGTTGGTGCACCTAACCTGTAGGACCGTTCGCTATCTTGTCGGGGCCCAGTGTCGCGGCTGCTTTTTGACAGGGTGAAACCGTTCGGATCGAGCGCTACACCAGAGCGCAAACCCTGCTTGTTTAAAAGCCCTCAAGGTTACTTCGTGAAAGCCACAGCGCCTTGCGTCGTTGCCTACACATACCCCAGAATCCGCCGGCTTGTGCGCCTTGGGGCCGCTCGGTAACTTGCTCCGCGTCACTGATTGTCAGTGATCGGGTTTAGTAGCCCGTGGTTGTTGGTAAGGTGCATAGCGTTCCCTTCAGTCAGGTATTCATATGCCTGCATTTGATGGTGGCTGTGCGCAGGGCGCTTCGGCGCGCCGGTAAATGCTGACTCCCCGGTCTACTAACCTGCGTACAGCCGCCACCCCTCGTTTAGTAGCAAGGTGGTAGCGGCTCCATTCAGGAGTTTGCAAATATGTTCAAAGTGACACCGAATCCGCCGGACACTGATCCGACATCCCCATCCGACCCCATCCCCTCTGCCGCCAACATCATGGCCACCCCGCGCAAACTCAGCACGATGTTCATCGTCAACCCGGAACTCGATACCGCAACCCTGCTGGCCCATGCCTGCGAGTCACTGGCATCGGCCAACGTCATGACCATGGATCTGGCGGATCGAACGGAAGGGACAAGTCGAAATACCCTGCTAGGCATCGCGCAAGTCATTCTGTTGGGGGAACTGGCGGTGAACCAGGCGCTGGATCGGATTGATGTGCTTGGGTAGCGGATCAATGATCGGGATGTTGCCTGACACACTGATGGAATTGCCTGAACTCTGATTAACCCTGTGGGAGCGGGCTTGCTCGCGAAGGCTGAGTGTCAGTCAATATTAATGTCGACTGACCCACCGCTATCGCGAGCAAGCTCGCTCCCCCAGGTATTGCGTACGACCCGTTTACTTCTGTGGGCTGAGGTTCAAGGTCGGGGTTTCATCGAAGAAGTTCCATGGCTTGAGCAGCACGTGCACCCATTCGGTCGGCATGATCGGCCATTCCTCGGCGCGGGCGATGTGGGTGGTGCCGGTGGTCAGCCAGACCACGTCGTCGGTGTTCTCGATGGAGTGGTTATCCTGGGTGAACTGCCCCAGGCCCGAGTCCTTGTCCGAGCGGTTCGGGTACTTGCCTTCCGGGTATTTTTCCTCAGGGTTGTATTGGGTCACCCACAGTTGCTTGTCCATGAAACTCAGGCGGTGGTAGAGCCATTCGTCCTTGCCGAAATTGGCACCTTTGGCCACCGGGTGGGTGCCGCCGGCGTACGGAATCAGTTGATAGGAAACCGGGTTGCCGACCTTGTTCTCCTTGCTGAAGTTGGTCAGCAGGCGCACGGTCGACGGGTCGAATTTCTGCGCCGCTTGCTGCTCGGTACCGACCACTTTGGTTTCGGTCTGCATGGTGCTGGTGCGCGGGCCGCCACGGTCGTTGGGCAGCACCACCGGGTTCACTTCCACCAGTGAGTTCTGCTCGCCGTCCACGTCCATGTCGAGGCGGAAGTTGTAGATGTGCTGGTGCGTAGTGCCGACGATGTTGTGATCGAGCAGGGTGCCGTAGCGCGTGTCTTCCCTGGCGGTGTCTTCGTGCATGGTTTTGGACTTCACGCCCTTGACCGCTTCGATGCCGGTGGCGCCGGCGTCGATGCCGATGGTGCCGTTCTGCTGGAAGACCCAGTCGAAGATGTAGTCGTAGTTGCCGACGGTGCTGATCCAGCGCACCACCAGTTCACGACGCTCGGTGCTGAGGTTGGGCTGGCCCATTTCCTGGTGTTTGTATTCAGGTCCGGCGTAGCGCTCGAACACCGCCATGGCGCGGGGGATAGCGGTCGGTGCGCCGGTGTAGTCGGCGATGGTGGCGTCCAGCAGCACGGCGTTTTGCGGGGCGTCCTTGCCGCGGGCAATCGGCGAGGTCAGGGTGCCCATGCCGTAGTCGCCGGAGTCGAGGTAGGCCTTGAAGTACCAGCCGACATCCGGGTCGCCGTAAGGCACGATCATGCCGCCCAGCGAGCCTTCGTACATGATCTTGCGTTTCTTGCCCTTGTCGTCGTAGGTGACGGTGGACAGGATCGGCCCGACCCGCGAATCGAGGCGAACGTGGAAGTCCCAGTTCTGCCAGTGAATGCTGTTGCCGCTGATGGTGTAGTTCTTGCCCTCGGGTTCGATGATTTCCAGCGGTTTGACTGCGACGCCCTGGCGTCCGCGTCCGTCATACGGCGTCGGCTTCAGCGGCACCGGGATCAGCGCGTCGTCTTCGATCTTGATCAGTTTCTTCTGTTCCAGGTCGACAATCGCCACCAGGCCCTCGATCGGGTGCGCCCAGTAGTTGCCGTCACCGGTGTTGAGGTAGCTGACGATTTTCAGCAGGCGCTTGTCCTGCGCCAGGCCGTCCTTGCCGTCGAAGTAACCGACGGTCAGTGGCGTCGCCACGACCTTCTTCACGTCGTTGATGCCGCGCTTGGCCAGGGCCTGGGCGTATTCCGGGCTGCTCTCGACGGCCGATTGCACCGTTGCGAAGTCGTCCAGCAAGACCATGCCGTGGGCGCCTTCGATCGGCTTCCAGGACTTGAGAGTCTTGGTGTCGAGATCCACCAGTGCTTCGATCACATGTTTGCCGTCGAGCACCACGATCGAGGCCTCGCGTGGCTGGGCGACGTTCTGCCCGGTGAGGGCGAAGTTCCATACCTGATCCTTGGGCGGCGCCTTGACCGAGACTTCGGTGAAACGGAAACCGGGCTGGTAGTTGTCCGATTTCTTGACGATGTCCACGGCCGTGGTGATTTCGGCGGCGCTCAGGGGGTTGAGCGGGTTGGGGCGGGTCTCGACGACGAAGGTCTTGTCCAGCCCGGACTGGAACACCTGGTTGATGAAGTCGGTGGACATGAACGCCTTATGGTCCTTGAACACCACCGGCACCGTCAGCTCGATGCGCTTGCCGTTGAGCATCGCCACTTTGCTGTCGGGCTTGACCTTGAGATAGACCCCGTCCTTGGCGATGGTGAACAGGTTGGCGTAGTCGTCCCATTTCACCGTGGCACCAAAGGCCTCCAGACCCTCTTGCAGCGGCACCATGTCGGCATGACTGCCGTGGGCCTGGGCATTGTCCGCCCAGTAAGGCAGGCCGAGCGTGCCCAGCGTGATAGCCAGGGCGAGGCGGGCCAGCGGTTTTCTGTTTCGCAGTGCAAGGGAGGTGAACATTCTGGGTTCCTTCGGAAAAGCCGATAACAGCCATGCCCGCACTTTGCTACAGCCAGTGAATGGCTGCATTGGGAATCCTGCCAAAAACCTTTGGATCTGTGCCTGATTGAGCGTAGTCGGGCGGATTCTGACTGTTTTCTGTCGGTTGTCGTACAACGGTGAGGGGTCGATGACCCCTTTCAAAACTCACAAAGGAGCGAGCGACGCGTCGCGGTACCTGTGTCCAGGAGCCTGTTTTACGGGTTTATTCGATTATATGTCGCATTTTTAGGGCAGTCAGGCCGTTCAGGTCTAAGGAGTTTTCTTGTTGACAGTGACCCATGGGACTGGCTATAAATCGCTTAAGTCATACGACGACATATGACATGCATGTCCACTATTAAAAATAAAAAGAGTGTCGACCTCAACATGAATCCAATCGCCTCCCTCTCGCCCCTGAAGTTCCCGTGTTCAGCCATCGGCTTCCATGTCCACACACCCTTGCGCCCGTTACCGGTGACAACCGGTCACTGACTCGCGTGAGAAACGCAGGCTGAGCAATCAGTCCCTGTTTTTCTGTGAGTTGTCTGATGAGTTGTCCGAAATCAGTTGGCGGAATATCGCCCGTTTCGTCGTGGACTGATGCATTGAAGTGAAGCCCGGCGGCCCAATCGATCTCGTTTTACACCGAGAGATCATCACCCAAAATCTACAATAAAGTGATGCCATGAACTTGAACGAGCCCATTACTGCGCAACGCGTCAGCCAGTCTGTCGGTAAATACCGATGGACCATTTGTGCATTGTTGTTTTTTGCAACCACCGTCAATTACCTCGACCGCCAGGTGCTCAGCCTGCTGGCGCCGGATCTGTCGAGGCAGTTTGGCTGGAGCAACACCGATTACGCCAACATTGCCGCCGTCTTCCAGTTCACCTACGCGATTTCCATGCTGTTCGCGGGCCGCGTAGTGGACAAGATCGGCACCAAGGCCGCTTTTGTGGTGGCGATTTGCATTTGGTCGACCGGCGCCGTCATGCACGCCTTTGCAGAACCCATGGGCGAGGGTATTGCCGCCATCTGTAGCGCGCTGGGTATTGCGGTCATCCCGGTCTCGATCGCCGGCTTCATGCTGTCGCGCGCCGTGCTGGCAATCGGTGAATCGGCCAACTTCCCGACCGCAATCAAGGTCACCGCTGAGTATTTCCCGAAGAAAGAACGCTCCTTCGCCACCGGCATCTTCAACTCCGGGGCTAACGTCGGCGCGATCCTGGCACCCATTTCGGTGCCGCTGATCGCTGGCTTGTGGGGCTGGCAGACAGCGTTCATCGTGATCGGCATGCTGGGCTTTATCTGGATGGGCGTATGGCTGGTGTTGTACGACAAGCCAGAGCAGCAGAAGCGTCTGTCGGCGCAGGAACTGGCACACATCCGCAGTGATTCCCCCGCCAGCGCCGCTGTGCAGACGGGCGTCGGCAAAAAGGTTTCGTGGTTCCAATTGCTGAAATACCGTCAGACCTGGGCGTTCGCCTTCGGCAAGTTCATGACCGACGGGGTGTGGTGGTTCTTTCTCTTCTGGCTGCCGACCTACCTGTCGGAGCAGTACGGCCTGAAAGGCGCAGCCATCGTGGTACCACTGGCGGTGTTGTACAGCATGACCATGGTCGGCAGTATCGGCGGCGGCTGGTTCCCCAGCTATTTCATGGCACGTGGCGACAAGCCGTATGACGGCCGCATGAAAGCCATGCTGGTGATTGCCGTTTTCCCGTTGGTCGTGCTGCTGGCACAGCCATTGGGTCACATCAGCGTCTGGGTACCGGTGTTGCTCATTGGTGTGGGCGCGTCGGCGCATCAGGCCTGGTCGGCCAACATCTTCACCACGGTGTCCGACATGTTTCCGCAAAAGACCGTCGCGTCCGTGGTCGGCATTGGTGGTATGGCGGGTGGGTTGGGCGGAGTCTTGCTGACCAAGATCGGTGGCTGGGTGTTCGACTACTACAAATCGGTGGGTGAAATCCGTACCGGCTACATGATCATGTTCGCCGTCTGCGCGCTGGCCTATCTGGTGGCGTGGAGTGTGATGAAGATGCTGGTGCCTCGCCACAAGGAAATTACCGACCTATGAATGACGGCTTCGATGGCATCTGCAACACGGAGTAACCTGTCGGAGTGAAAAAGGCCGCTGAGCAATCAGCGGCCTTTTTGCGTTTCGGGCGACAGGGAGCGCGTTTGGGGCGGCAAGCGATTGCTTTGATTTAATAAGAAGCATTACTATTCGCGCTCATTTCCACAGCACAGCGCAATGACCCTCAAGCTGCCCCGCAGACACGGCTTTTTCGAGCATTACGAAGAGTTGGTTGGTACCTGGACCCGTCGCCTGAGGAATCGTCAGCAGGCCGAGGACCTGGCCCACGACACCTTCGTGCGGGTGCTTGAGTCCGATTCGGCGCGGGTCGAACAGCCCCGGGCGTATTTGCACCAGACCGCGCGCAACATTGCCGTGGATGGGTATCGGCGTGAGGACCGGCGGGGCGCCATGGAGTCAGAGGCGATCGATCTCAGTGAGTCGCCGAGCGGCGACCCGGAGCATTTCATGCACGCGATCCAGCTGGCCGATTCCATCGAACGGGCGCTCTCCGAGTTGCCGGTCAACTGCCGCAAGGTGTTTGTCTGGCAGAAAATCGAGGGCCTGACCCAGGCCGAAATCGCCGAACGCCTGGGGCTGTCCAAGAACATGGTGGAAAAGTATATGATCCGCACGCTTCGGCACCTGCGCGATCGCCTGGACGGGTTGCAGTCATGATCTGTCGCGCCATCTCCTCCCCAGCCCAACAGGAACTTCCATGATGGATACTCGTGATTGTGCGTGCGGGCAAACAACGGTTCGCGATGACGCGGCGCTTTGGTTTGTACGTTTGCAGGAGCCTGTCGTCGATGTCGAAGTGCGTCGCCGGTTTCAGGCCTGGCTGGACGAACATCCCCAACACCGAAACGAATTCGAAGTGCTCCAGGCGTTGTGGCGCGCCGCCGATTTGCTGCCGGCGGCGCGTTTGCGTGCCTTGTGTGAAACCCCGCCAGCCCTGAAAAAACCTCGCCCTGTGCTGCGTTACGCGGTAGCCGCCAGCGTGCTCGCGGTGGCGCTCGGCCTGGGTCTGTTCAGCAGCCTGAATCATCCAGCGCCTTACACGGCCGAGTTTTCAACGGCCCTGAATGAGCGGCGCCATGTGGCGTTGCCGGACGGTTCGGCGGTGGATCTGGACAGCCGCAGCCGGATTCAGGTGCGTTTTGAAAAGGGTCAACGCCACGTTGAGCTCAGTGAAGGCGAAGCGATGTTCAGCGTCGAGCACGACACCCGCCGACCCTTTGTGGTCGAGTCGGGCAGCGGCAAGGTCACGGTCACCGGCACCCGGTTCGACGTACGCCGTGGCGCCAGTGAAACCCGGGTGGTGGTGGAGCAGGGCACGGTCAAGGTCCAGGGGCGCGAGGCTGCCGATCACGATTTCATCCATCTGACCGCAGGCCTGGGCACCCACGTCGATGCCCAGGGCAAGGTCGCGGCCGCCTACGCCGTCAACCCGGCGGAAATGACCGCCTGGCGCAGCGGCAAACTGGTGTTCAACAACGCCCGCCTGGCCGACGTCGCCGAGCAGGTCTCACGTTATCGGGAGAATCCGCTCAAGGTCGCCAGCGCAGCGGTCGGCGATCTGCGCCTGACCAGCGTGTTCAAGTCCGACAACACCGACGCACTGCTCAAGGCCTTGCCGAGCATTCTGCCGGTGGCCGTGCGCACCCTTGGCGATGGCAGCCAGGAAATAATTTCAAAATAAAATTCAGGTTTTTTTCGAGTTCATCGTCTTCCTGTTCAACTGCAACTGGTTTGCATTAACAAACGCACACTTTTGCGATCCACAGGATTACGTTCGACGTGAATAACTCCACCGCTAAAAACAACAAATTCCCCTGGTTGCCGCTGGCGCTCGCCCTGGCGGTCAACGTTGCACTGCCCCAGGCCTTTGCCGCCGACGGCATCCGCATCCCGGCGCAACCCTTGGGACAAGCCTTGAGCCAATTGGGCCAGCAAACCTCGCTTCAGGTGTTCTTCAGCCCTGAGCTGGTCGCCGGCAAACAGGCTCCGGCGGTGGACGGCAATATTTCCCCGGAAGACGCACTGCGCCAGTTGCTGCAAGGCAGCGGCCTGCAATACCAGATCGATGAAGGATCGGTGACCCTGATGCCGGCGCCGACTTCGGCGGCCAACGGCCCGCTGGAGCTGGGCGTGACCGACATCAAGGTGGTGGGCGACTGGCTCGATGACGCCGATGCCGCCTTGGTGCAGAACCACCCAGGCGCACGGACGGTGGTCCGCCGCGAAGCCATGGTCGAACAGGGCGCGATGAACGTCGGCGAGGTGTTGAAACGGGTTCCCGGCGTGCAAGTGCAGGACGCCAACGGCACCGGTGGCAGCGACATTTCCCTCAACGTCGGCGTGCGCGGCCTGACTTCGCGCCTGTCGCCTCGCTCCACCGTGCTGATCGACGGCATCCCGGCGGCGTTCGCGCCCTACGGTCAGCCACAACTGTCCATGGCACCGATTTCCTCTGGCAACCTCGACAGCATCGACGTGGTACGCGGTGCCGGATCCGTGCGCTACGGACCGCAAAACGTCGGCGGTGTGATCAACTTCGTGACCCGTGCGATCCCGGAACAGGCCTCTGCGGAAATCGGCACCACCCTGGAAACCTCGCAGCACGGTGGCTGGAAACACATCGACACCGCGTTCATGGGCGGCACCGCCGACAACGGCATGGGCGTGGCGCTGTTGTACTCCGGCGTGAATGGCAACGGTTACCGTGAAAGCAACAACGGCAACGATATCGACGACGTAATCCTCAAGACCCATTGGGCGCCGACCGATGTCGACGATTTCAGCCTCAACTTCCACTACTACGACGCCAAGGCCGACATGCCCAGCGGCCTGACCCAGGCGCAGTACGACGCCGACCCGTTCCAGTCGGTGCGCGACTACGACAACTTCAGCGGCCGTCGCAAGGATGTGTCGTTCAAGTGGGCGCGACAGATCGACGATCGCACCCAGGCCGAAGTGCTGACTTACTACACCGACAGTTTTCGTGGCAGCACCATTGCCTCTCGTGACCTGACGACACTCAATTCCTATCCGCGCAGCTACTACACCTTCGGTATCGAACCGCGGGTCTCCCATGTGTTTGATGTGGGTCCGACCACCCAGGAAGTCAGCGTCGGTTATCGCTACCTGAAGGAAGCCATGCACGAAGAAGCCAGCCGTGTGGCGCTGGTCAACAACCAGCCGGTCTTGCGTCCGGGGGCGGACGGCCATGTCTATCAGGACCGCACCGGTGGAACCGAGGCCAATTCGGTCTACGTCGACAACAAGATCGACGTGGGCAACTGGACCGTCACCCCGGGTATTCGCTTCGAGCACATCAGCACCGATTGGCATGACCGCCCGGTACTCGACACGGCCGGTAAACCGGTGCCGGAGAAAAAACGCAGCATCGAAAGCAATGAGCCGCTGCCGGCCCTGAGCGTGATGTACCACATGTCCGAGGCCTGGAAGCTGTTCGCCAACTACGAAACCTCGTTCGGCGCGCTGCAGTATTTCCAGCTGGGGCAGGGCGGTATCGGTGATGAGCCTGCCAACGGCCTGCAGCCGGAAAAGGCCAAGACCTACGAAATCGGTACGCGCTACAACGATGACGTGTGGGGCGGCGAAGTGACGCTGTTCTACATCGACTTCGACGACGAACTGCAATACATCAGCAACGATGTGGGCTGGACCAACCTCGGCGCGACCAAGCACCAGGGCATCGAAACCTCGGTGCACTACGATATGGCGGCGCTGGACCCACGCCTCGACGGCCTGACCGCCAACGCCGGTTTCACTTACACCCGGGCCACTTATGAAGGTGAAATCCCGGGCTTCAAGGGCCGTGACCTGCCGTTCTACTCCCGTCAGGTGGCCACCGCCGGCCTGCGTTACGACATCAACCGCTGGACCTGGAACCTCGATGCGTTCGCTCAGTCGAAACAGCGCTCGCCGGGTACCGGTGTGAACGCCGACGGCAGCTTCAACGGCAACTACATCACCGAAGGCTCCGCCGACGGCCAGTTCGGTGATATTCCGGGTTACGTGACCTGGAACGTGCGTAGCGGCTATGACTTCGGCCCGCAGGTGTCGAACCTGAAACTGGGGGCGGGGGTGAAGAACATCTTCGACAAGCAGTACTTCACCCGCTCCAGCGACAACAACTCGGGCATGTACGTCGGCGCGCCGCGTACGTTCTTTGTGCAGGCCAGTGTCGGGTTCTAACCCATCTGTGGCGAGGGGGCTTGCCCCCGTTGGGCCGCGTAGCGGTCCCGAATCCGGTAACTTCAGTTCTACAGATAGAACGCATTAGCCGATTTGCGACTGCTGCGCAGCCGAACGGGGGCAAGCCCCCCTCACCACAATTCAGACTTTCAACACCCTCCCGCCAATGGCCACCGCCACCAGCAGTACCGCCATCAACCCGAAGGCAAAACTCAAGCTGGCGCCATGGGCGACAAAGCCGATCAGCGCAGGCCCCGCCAGAATGCCCGCATAACCCAGGGTGGTAATGGCCGGCACGGCGATGCTCTCGGGCATGACCGTCTGCTTGCCCACGGCGGTGTACAGCACCGGCACGATGTTCGAACAACCGGCGCCCAGCAGCGCGTAACCCACCAGCGCCGCCTCCCAACTCGAGGCGAACGTCGCCAGAAACAAGCCCGCGGCCGCCGTCAGCCCGCCGAACACAATCACCCGTGTCGCGCCCAGCCGCCCTACGATTTTGTCGCCGGTCAAACGCCCGGCCGTCATGGTCAAGGCAAACGCCGCATAGCCGAGGCCTGCATACGCCGTGTCGATGCCACGTTCCTGTGCCAGGAATACCGCGCTCCAGTCCAGCGCCGCGCCTTCGGCGAGGAACACGATGAAGCACATGCCACCGATGAACAGGACGATGCCATGGGGCACCGCGAACGCCGGCCCCGAGCTCTCGCTGCCGTAGGGCAACAGGTGCGGCACGGCCCTGGCCAAGGCGATCAGCAGCATCACGATCACAACCAGCGTGGCCCCCAACGGCGAAATCCCCAGGCCCAGCAAGCCGCTCACGCCTGCCGCGCCGACTATCCCGCCGAGGCTGAACAGGCCATGGAAACCCGACATCATGTTTTTGCCGCTGGCGCGCTCGACGATCACCGCTTGCAGGTTGACCGTCGAATCCACCGTGCCGAGGCCCGCGCCGAACATGAACAGCGCCGCGATCAAGGCCGGAGTCGATGACACCGTGGCCAGCAGCGGCAGGGCGGCACAGATCAGCAAGGTCCCGCCGGTCGTCACCCGCCGGCAGCCGAAACGCGTGGCCAGGATCCCGGCCATCGGCATCGCCAGGATCGATCCGACCCCCAGACACAGCAGCAACAGACCCAGGGTGCCTTCATCCAGCCCGGCCCGGGCCTTGGCATAGGGCACCAGCGGCGCCCACGCGGCGATGCCGAACCCGGCGATGAAAAAGGCGATGCGCGTGGACATCTGTTCCAGGCGGCCGGGAACGAAGGTGGTCTGGCTGTTGAGGCTGGTCATATCAATCCCTGGCAAAAAACGTCACGTCCTCAACGGACAGTGATCGACCGAGGAGGGTTCGATCAGTGCCCGGAAAGTTTTACGGTCAAACAGGGCGACATCGTTGCACAGCGCTGCTGTTTTTCGCGATATGTTGAGCCATTCCAATGACACACGGAGGGCGCCATGGCGCAGAGGTACGATGCACGGGGCAATATTTACATCGTGGTAGCGCCCGAAGAATTGCGCCGCCAGGGCATCGACTTGCCCGCTCAGGCGAGCCTGGCAGCACAAACTCGTCAGGCATGGGCTGCAGCGGCCATCGAAGCCTGCTGCAACTGGGCACCCGGCACACAACCGGCCGGCAGCAAGGATCATCGCAGCGACGGATTGCTGGTCGGACCGTTCCAGTCCTCGCCACCCTTTGACCTGCTGATCGTCAACACCGACGGCACCTTGGCCGAACGCAGTGGCAACGGGCTGACGATTTTTTCCCAGGCGTTGAGCGACCAAGGGCTTTTACTCCGCGACGAAGCCTGTCTGCTCAGGGTTCACCACGACAAGTCCGACACGCCTTCACCGGGGCAGACTTCGGTGAAAACCGCTCAAGTCGAGGACGTGCAGGGTTTCTGGCTTGACCTTGGCCAGCCTGGTTTCGGGCCGTCGGCGGTCAGTGCCGAGGGCGTTGAAACGGTGCTGTTGAATGGCCGCGAACTCAGCCACGTCAAACCGCTGTCGGCACTCAATGGCGCATGGTCACGCAGCCAGTTCGCGCGGGTCGGTAATCCGCATTGCGTGACGCTGGTCGAAAACGCCGGCGACTTGCCGAGCAACGAGCAGATGCGTGAGCCGGCGCTGGGTGACGGGTTGATGCGAATTGCCTACGCCATGCCGGTTGGTGCAGGCAAACCCTGTCCGGCGGGGATCAATCTGCAATGGGCGATGCGCTTGTCAGAAGGACAGATCGCGGCGCGGGTATTCGAGCGCGGCGAGGGGCCGACGGCGTCGTCGGGGACCAGCGCCAGTGCGGTGGCCTGTGCGGCCTGGCGCGTGGGTTGGGTCAGGGCCGGGGAAGTGAAGGTGACGATGCCGGGTGGCACGGCGCCGGTCTTGCTGGAAGAGGAGCGGGGGGAGTTGAGGCGGGTCAGTCTGTTTGGTACGGCTCGAATGATGGATTGATTTTGAAATAGCCTTCGCGAGCAGGCTCGCTCCCACAGGGGTTTTGTGAACAACATCAATCCAGTGTGGGAGCGAGCCTGCTCGCGAAGGGGCCAGTTCGGGTCAATGCAAATCTCAGCTCAGACCAGCGAACTCCACCACCGGCATCGTCCGCTTCATCAACACCTTGCCCTCGCGCACCGAGTACAGCGGCAACCCCTGGCTGCGGATCACCTCGTAATCACTCTCCGCCGACAGAATCAGCAGGTTCGCCGGCCGCCCGCGTTCCAGGCCATAGCGCTCGCCGAGGTTCATGGCCCTGGCGCTGTTGTCCGTCACCAGGTCCAGCGCGCTTTGCAGGTTGCGATAACCGAGCATGTGGCAGATGTGCAGCCCGGCCTCGAGCACCCGCAAAATGTTGCCATTGCCCAGCGGGTACCACGGATCGACGATGGAGTCCTGGCCGAAGCACACGTTCATCCCCGCTTCGAGCAACTCGTTGACCCGGGTCACGCCCCGGCGTTTCGGGAAACTGTCGAAGCGACCTTGCAGGTGGATGCTTTCGGTAGGGCAGGAGACAAAGCTGATCCCCGAATGCCCGAGCAAGCGAAACAGCTTGGCGCAGTAGGCGTTGTCGTAGGAGCCCATGGCCGTGGTGTGGCTGGCCGTGACCCGCGAACCCATGTCGCGGCTGCGGGCCTCTTCGGCGAGCACTTCGAGAAAGCGTGAATGCGGGTCGTCGGTTTCGTCGCAATGCACGTCGACCAGGCAACCGCTGCGTTCGGCCAGGTCCATGAGAAACTTCACCGAGCTGACACCCTGGTCGCGGGTGTACTCGAAATGCGGAATGCCACCGACCACGTCCGCCCCCATGCGGATCGCCTCTTCCATCAACTCGCGACCATTGCGGTACGACTCGATGCCTTCCTGAGGGAACGCGACGATTTGCAGGTCGACCAGGTGCCGGCTTTCCTCGCGCACTTCTAGCATCGCCTTGAGCGCGGTCAGTTGCGGGTCGGTGACGTCGACGTGGGTGCGCACATGCTGGATGCCGTGGGCGGCGAGGGCCTGGATGGTTTTTTTGGCGCGGGTCTTGGTGTCTTCCTGGGTGATGGTCGCCTTGCGCTCGCCCCAGCACTCGATGCCTTCGAACAGCGTGCCGCTCATGTTCCAGCGCGGCTCGCCGGCGGTGAGGGTCGCGTCGAGGTGGATGTGCGGCTCGACAAAGGGCGGCACCACCAGATTGCCGCCGGCATCCAGGTCGCCAGGGCCCAGGGTCGGGGCCTCGATCTGGCGGGCGATGCTGCTGATCAGGCCGTTTTCCAGGTTCAACTCATGCAGGCCTTCCTGGTTGCGCAGACGGGCGTTGATGATGTGCATCGGGCGAGTCCTTTTATCGAATCGTGTAGGCAATATCTCTACGTTAGCTCGCCAACGGCGGTCCCCGCCAGTGACATTGATCACTGTAGAACCAATGTGGGAGCGAGCCTGCTCGCGAAGGCGGTGTGTCAGCCCATTCGATGTTGGAGGTGACATTGTCTTCGCGAGCAGGCTCGCTCCCACAGGGGGTTGGCACAGGGGGTTGGGTTTGTTCAGGGGGTTTGTTCAGGAGGATTGTTGCAGGGGCAGAAAACGCAGCAACGCGGCGACTATGGCTTCGGGCGCATCTTCCTGAACCAGATGACCGGCGTTGGGGATCGGATGGAACTGCGCGCCGGGAATCATCTGCTGCAAGGCCCGCCCGCGTTCGATGGGAATCCACTGATCGTCTTCACCCCAGAGAATCTGCACCGGGCAGCGAATCGTCGGGTACAAGCCTTCGGCCTCACGGGTATAGCGCTCGTCCATCTGTGCTATCTGCCGGTAAAACGCCGCTTGGCCCCGCTCCCCCAGCCACGGTTGAACGTAGGGGGCGAGTTCGGCGTCGGGGATGTTGCGCTGGATGGCCCCGCGAATATAGGTCGGCACGATGGCCCGCTGGATGTAATCGGGCAGTCCGCTGAACGCCGCTTCATGCTGGCGCACATGCTGCACGAATGACGAACCCCAGGGCGTCAGCGCCACCGGATCGATCAGCGTCAGGCTGCGGTAATCCTTACCGTTGAGCAGGTGCGTGCGCAGGGCGGTGGCGCCGCCGAAGTCGTGGGCCACCACGTCGGGGCGATCCAGGCCCCAATGCTCCAGCAACTGTGCCAGCAACTCGTTCTGCACACCCAGGGACACGTCGCCATCGACTTTCTCGGATTGCCCGTAGCCCAGCAGATCGAAATAGTGCACCCGGTGCGTGGTGATGAAATGCGGGGCAATCCGGTGCCAGACACAGGAGGAGAAGGGCGTGCCATGCACGAACACCAGCGGCGGGCCATCGCCGCGCACGGCGTAGCGCACGGAGTGCCCTTTGAAGCGATAGGTCTGGGGCAGTGGCCAGTCAGTCATGGGCTTGTCCTCTTGGCGGGGGAAGAGGCAAAAAGCATAGGCATAAAAAAACAGCCGATGAAGGCTGTTCTTTATTTCTCTGACAAAACGCTGTTCCCCTGTAGGAGCGAGCTTGCTCGCGAAGAACGTCAACGATTACGCGTGGTTTCTGGCAGCCCGCGGTGCTCTGGCGTCCATCGCGAGCAAGCTCGCTCCTACAAGGGGGCGGTGTCTTTATTCGCCGCGATAGATGCAACCGCTGGTGCAGGTTTCGTGGATACGAATCGCACTGAGCTCCGGCAGCAACGGCTTCATCTCATTCCAGATAAACTTGGCCAGCACTTCACTGGTCGGGTTTTCCAGGCCTGGAATGTCGTTCAGGTAGTTGTGGTCCAGACGCTCGTACAGCGGCTTGAAGATCGCCTTGATCTCCGAGAAGTCGCGGATCCAGCCGGTGTGCGGATCAAGATCGCCGCTCAAATGGATCGCCACTTTGAACGAGTGACCGTGCAGGCGCCCGCACTTGTGGCCGTCCGGTACGTGGGGCAGGCGGTGGGCGGATTCGAAAGTAAATTCCTTGAAAATTTCCACAGTGTTTTCAGCTCTGTTCAGGTGGCGTTCGCCGCAGCGATTCGGGCAGGCGGCGAGTTTACCAGTTTGTCCTGACTAAAGGGTCAGCAAGCGTTCGCCGAGGCGACCGTTGGCGGCCAGTTCGAGGAATTCGTCGCCCAGGCGGCGGCTTTCTTCCATGGTGGTGCGCCAGTATTTCTGCCGGCTCGGGGCGTCGCCCATGAAGCGCTTGAAGTCGTTACGGTCTGGTAGTTTGCCGTAGGGCAGGCGCGCCAGGTATTCCTTGGACGGCGCCAGCAGCAGCACGTTTTGCAAGCGGGCCGGGCAGGCGCGGCGCCACGGCAGGGTCTTGTCGAACCAGCCGGGAATCACCCGGTCGGTGAAATGCGGGTAGAGCACGATGTCATCGCCGCTGTAGGGCAGGTCCAGGTGATAGTCCAGCAGACCGCCGTCGCGGAAGGTGCCGGCGCCGGCACCCGGCAGGTCGCGCACGCCTTCCATGACCATCGGGATCGAGCCGGAAGCCAGCAGGGCCTGGCGCAAATTGCCGGCATCGAGGGCGACGAAGCGTGACGGGAAGTCGTTCAAGGCATTGACCGGCGGCGCCAGGCGCGGGTCGTGGATGATCAGGCGTTCGAAGTGCCGGGCCAGCCGCGCCCGGCCGCGCAGGTTGTCGGCGATGACCGAGGACAGCCCCAACCCCAGGCGACCGCGATGATCG
The DNA here is from genome assembly GCF_000282295.1 of Pseudomonas sp. GM33. Lineage (NCBI taxonomy): Bacteria > Pseudomonadati > Pseudomonadota > Gammaproteobacteria > Pseudomonadales > Pseudomonadaceae > Pseudomonas > Pseudomonas sp. GM33. The sequence goes on along the minus strand of NZ_AKJO01000042.1, from coordinate 14,986 downwards.
TCGGCGAGCAGGCCGTGGCTTTTGACCACCATGATGTTCAGGCGGTAGGCGCTGTTGCCGAGGATCGCGGCATCACGACCGTCGAGCAGGTCATCGAGCATGCGCCGCGAGCTCTGGCTGATTTGCGCCATGGTCACGCCCTTGGCAAAGTTTTGCTCGGTGTACAGCTGCCCGAGACGCCGGATGCCCTCGGCAGCATCCGGCAGGCAGGCGCTGGCGAAGCGCCAGGAACCCACCGATGCACCAATCAGCGAGCGCTCCCGCGGTGCCGCCGGCAGCCACTCGCCGAACAGCGCCAGGTCCAGCCCCTGAATCCCCAGCGCCTTCGGACCGCCCGCCGCACCAGGCAAGGTGCCGACCTCGGCGGCATTCAAGCCGCTCTCACGGATGCGCGCAAAAGCCCGCGGACCGGCCTTGAGCGTCAGGGAAGGAAACTTGATGTGGATGGCCGTCATACCGGTCTCGAATGTTGGCAAGCGGGGAATTATAAACACCACATCCCCTGTAGGAGCGAGCCTGCTCGCGATGGTCGTCAACGATTACGCTGGTAACCTGACACCCCGCGGCGTTCCAAGGTCCATCGCGAGCAGGCTCGCTCCTACAGGGGATGCGGTGTGGCCAATGATGGCAATTCAGTTTCAATTAAGTTCAGCGGGTTAAGGTGGCTCGCCTGGCCCCCCGACGCAACGCTGGTACCATTGCGGCTTTCGAGAAGCTCACACCACTCGCATTAGACCCGGTCAGCGGGCAGTGACTCAAGGATCATCAGGATTCGTAATGAAGGTGTTTCTACACAATCGATGTTTCGCACGCCGAATGGCGCTGCTGCTTCTGGCATTTTGCTCGGCAGTGATGGCGCGCGACCTGGATCAGGATGAAGCCCTGCGCCTGCGTCAACAGGGCGTGATCCTGCCGCTGGAGCAGCTGTTGCAGCAAGCGATGGATCGCTACCCCGGTGCAAAACTGCTGGAAGCCGAACTCGAAGAGAAGCACGACATCTACCTTTATGATGTTGAATTGCTGACGCCCGAAGGCGTGGTCCGTGAGCTGCACATCGATGCGACTGACGGCCGATTATTGAAAGACAAGGAAGACTGATCCATGCGTTTGCTGCTGGTGGAAGACCATGTGCCCCTGGCCGACGAACTGCTGGCCGGTCTCAACCGCCAGGGTTATGCGGTGGACTGGCTGGCCGACGGTCGCGACGCGGTGCATCAGGGCGGCACTGAACCTTACGACCTGATCATCCTCGACCTCGGCCTGCCGGGCGTGCCGGGGCTCGAGGTGCTGGCGCAATGGCGCGCGGCGGGGCTGGCCACGCCGGTGCTGATCCTCACGGCCCGGGATTCCTGGGCCGAACGCATCGAAGGCCTCAAGGCCGGTGCCGACGATTACCTGACCAAACCCTTTCATCCCGAAGAGCTGTTTTTGCGCATCCAGGCGTTGCTGCGCCGCTCCCATGGCCAGGTCAACCAGCCGACGCTCCAGGCTGCCGGGCTGCACCTGGACGAGGGGCGCCAGTGCGTTGTCCGCGACGGTGCGGACATTCAGCTGACCGCCGCGGAGTTTCGCCTGTTGCGTTATTTCATGCTGCATCCCGAGCAGATCCTCTCCAAAAGCCACCTCGCCGAACACCTCTACGACGGTGAAACCGAGCGCGATTCCAATGTGCTGGAGGTCCACGTCAACCATTTGCGCCGCAAGCTCGGCAAAAGCGTGATCGAAACCCGTCGTGGCCAGGGCTACCTGTTCGGCGGGCAAGCCCGGTGAGATCGATCCAGCGTCGCTTGAGCCTGGGCCTGATCAGCGTGATGGTGGTCGTTGGCCTGGTGCTGGCGCAAACCAGCCTGTGGTTGTTCGAAATGGGTTTGCAGCGCTACCTCGAAGCCGGGTTGCGCAATGACAGCGAGAGCCTGCTGGCGGCGCTGGTGCGCGGGCCGCAAGGCTTGCAACTGGATGAGCGACGTCTGTCGCCGGCCTATCAGCGCCCGTTTTCCGGGCATTATTTCCGCATCGATTTCACCGATGGCCATTGGCGCTCCCGTTCGTTATGGGATCAGGAACTGCCGGCGCTCGATCATCCCGGCCTGCACGACGATCTGCAACTGGGACCGGAGGGTCAGCAGTTACTGGTGCTGCGCACGGACTATCGGCGTTTGGGGTTGCCGATCTCCATCAGCGTCGCCGAGGATTACACGCCGATACGCGAAAGCTTCCGGCGCGTGCAACAGCTCGGGTTAGGCCTGGGTTTGACCGGGCTGCTGCTGATCCTGTTGCTGCAACGAATTACCGTGCGCCGTGCCTTGCGTCCACTGGAACAGGCCCGCGAGCAGATCGCGCAGTTGCAACAGGGCCAGCGCTCGCAACTCGATGATCAGGTACCGCTGGAACTGGAACCACTGGTGGCGCAGATCAACCACTTGCTGGCCCACACCGAGGACAGCCTCAAGCGCTCACGCAATGCCCTGGGCAACCTCGGCCACGCGTTGAAAACACCGCTGGCGGTGCTGTTGAGCCTGGCCTCGAACGAGCAGCTTGAGGCGCACCCGCAACTGCGCAAGACCCTCAAGGAACAACTGCAACAGGTCGAGCAACGGCTCAATAGGGAACTCAATCGTGCACGGTTGTCCGGTGATGCGCTGCCGGGCGCGCTGTTTGATTGCGATGCCGAACTTCCCGGACTGCTGGCAACCCTGAACATGATCCATGGCGAACACCTGGCGCTGAGCTACCGCGTTCCGGCCGGCCTGCAATTGCCCTGGGATCGTGAAGACCTGCTGGAACTGTTGGGCAACCTGCTGGATAACGCCTGCAAATGGGCGGATGCCGAGGTTCGCGTGAGTGTCGCCGAGTTGGCGAACGGGTTTGAACTCAGGGTGGAAGATGACGGCCCGGGCATTCCCCAAGAGCGTCGCGATCAGGTGTTCGGCCGGGGAACACGGCTGGATGAGCAGACCCATGGGCATGGCCTGGGACTTGGCATCGTGCGCGACATCGTCGATAGCTGGGGTGGCAAGTTATCGCTGCTGGAAAGCGAGTGGGGCGGGCTGAAGGTCGTCATCGAATTACCCAAACACTGAGATCCATTGTGGGAGCGGGCTTGCTCGCGAAGGCGGTTGTACATTCGATAGATGCATCGACTGTTACTCCGCCTTCGCGAGCAAGCCCGCTCCCACAGGGGGGCACTGATTGGCTGGCAAGTTTCAGGTGTGATGAATCTCCCGATCCTTGGTTTCCGGCATGAAGAAAATGCCCAACACAGCCGTCATCACCGCGATGACGATCGGATACCACAGCCCGTAATAGATATCCCCCGTGGCTGCCACCATGGCGAACGCCACCGTCGGCAGGAAGCCACCGAACCAGCCATTGCCGATGTGGTAGGGCAGCGACATCGAGGTGTAGCGGATGCGCGCCGGGAACAGTTCCACCAGCCAGGCGGCGATCGGCCCGTAGACCATGGTCACGTAGATCACCAGGATCGTCAGGAGCAATAGCACCATCGGGTAGTTGGTCTTGGCCGGGTCGGCCTTCTCGGGGTAGCCGGCGTCCTTGAGGGCGGTGGCGAGGGTGGCGGTGAAGGCATCGTTTTTGGCCTTGAAGTCGGCGGCCGGCATGCCGGTGCCCTCGAAGCTCTCGATCACTTTCTCGCCGATGCGCACCTGCGCAACGGCGCCCGGCTCGGCGTTCACGTTCTTGTAGGGGATGGCCCGCTTGGCCAGCACGGTCTTGGCCAGGTCGCAGGAACTGGTGAATTTGGCCTTGCCTACCGGGTCGAACTGGAACGAGCACTGGTCGGGATTGGCGATGACCGTGACCGGGTTCTTCTCCTGGGCAACGAACACGTCGGGGTTACCGTATTGGGTCAACGCATGGAAGATCGGGAAGTAAGTCAGTGCCGCGATGATGCAGCCGGCCATGATGATGCCCTTGCGGCCGATGCGGTCGGACAGGCTGCCGAATATGACGAAGAACGGTGTGCCGATCAGCAGCGAGCCGGCAATCAGCAAGTTGGCGGTCTGCGGGTCGATCTTCAGCATCTGCAGCAGGAAAAACAGCGCATAGAATTGCCCGGTGTACCAGACCACGGCCTGGCCGGCGGTGCCACCGAGCAGGGCCATGATCACGATCTTGAGGTTGTCCCAGCGGGCGAAAGATTCGGTCAGCGGTGCCTTGGAGGATTTGCCTTCCGCTTTCATTTTCATGAACACCGGTGACTCGCTCAGTTGCAGGCGGATGTACACTGAGATAATCAACAGCAGGATCGAAAGCAGGAACGGAATCCGCCAGCCCCAGGCTTCGAAGGCTTCCGTGCCCAGCGCGGTACGGCAGGCCAGGATCACCAGCAGTGAAAGAAACAGGCCAAGGGTGGCTGTCGTCTGAATCCACGAGGTGAAATAGCCGCGCTTGCCCTTGGGGGCATGTTCGGCCACGTAGGTGGCTGCGCCGCCGTACTCGCCACCCAGCGCAAGGCCCTGCAGCAAGCGCAGGCTGATCAGGATGATCGGTGCGGCCACGCCTATGCTCGCGTAGCCGGGCAGCAAGCCCACCACGGCCGTCGAGACACCCATGATCACGATGGTGATGAGGAAGGTGTGCTTGCGTCCGATCATGTCGCCCAGGCGGCCGAACACAATGGCGCCGAACGGCCGGACGGCGAAGCCAGCGGCGAAGGCGAGCAGGGCGAAGATGAAGGCTGTCGTTTCGTTGACGCCGGCGAAGAAGTGCTTGGCGATAATCGCTGCGAGGGAGCCGTACAGGTAGAAGTCGTACCATTCGAACACGGTGCCCAGGGACGACGCGAAGATGACCTTGCGCTCCTCCTTGGTGATCCCGTGGTTGGGCGCGCTGCCCGTGGTTGCATTGTCGATTGCTGCCATGAGTATTCTCCGTCTTGCTCTTGTTGTAGGCCGGAGTTCTCACCAACACTTGCCGTACCCAGGCCCAGGGGCTGAAGTCATCGGATTACGTGGCTTGCATTCAAGTTGACGCCAGAAAAAGCTGCAAGGTTCCATGAAGCATAATCGGCTTGCGGCAGATATCCACTTGCCACCATTTCATTGAGCAGCGCGCAGAAAAAATGTGGGAGCGAGCTTACTCGCGAAGGCGGAGTGTCAATCAACAAAAATGTTGTCTGACCCACCGCCATCGCGAGCAAGCTCGCTCCCACAGGTATTTTGTTCGACCAGCAAGGCTTAAACGCGGAACTGGTCCATCAGACTCTGCTGCTGGTTCGCCAGGCTGTTGAGCGACTGGCTGACCCGTGCCGACTCATTGGCCTGGCCCGACAGTGACTCGGTCACGTCGCGAATGGTCGCCACGTTGTTGTTGATCTCCTCGGCCACCGCGCTTTGCTCTTCGGCAGCGCTGGCGATCTGCATGTTCATGTCGTTGATCACGGTCACCGCGTCGCCGATCTGGCGCAGCGCGGTCACGGCCTGGCCAACCTGCTCGACACTGCCCTGGGCCTGGCGATGGCTGTTGTTCATCGAACCCACCACGTCCTGGGTGCCACTTTGCAGTTGTTCGATCACCAGACGGGTTTCCTCAACGGACTCCTGGGTACGCCGCGCCAGGTTGCGCACCTCATCGGCGACCACGGCAAAACCGCGTCCGGCCTCACCGGCACGGGCCGCTTCGATCGCCGCGTTGAGGGCCAGCAGGTTGGTCTGCTCGGCAATCGCGCGGATCACTTCCAGCACCGTGCCGATCTTCTCGCTGTTGGCTGCCAGGCCTTCGACTTGAACCATGGCCGCGCTCATGTCGGCGGCGAGGTTGTCGATGCTGGCGGTGGTGCGGTCGATCACGGTCAGGCCCTGACGGGTCGCCTGATCGGCATCGCGGGCGGCGTGTGCCGCTTGCGCGGCGCTGCGGGCGACGTCCTGGGCGGTGGCGCTCATCTCGTGGGAGGCGGTCGCGACCTGATCCACCTGGCGGTATTGCTGCTCCATGCCGGCGCTGGTCTGGGTGGCGATGGCAGACGACTGGTCCGCCGTGCTGCGAGCGTCCTGCACCGAGCGTTTCACTTCGGCAATGATCGGTTGCAGCTTGTCGAGGAAGCGGTTGAACCAGCCGGCCAACTGGCCAAGTTCATCTTTCTTGTCGTAGGCCAGGCGGCGGGTCAGGTCACCTTCGCCGCTGGCGATGTCTTCGAGCATGTGCGCCACACCGAGGATCGGTCTGGTCACGCTGCGGGCCATCAGCCACACCAGCACCAGGCCGAGCAGCGCGGCGAGCCCCCCCAGGCCGAGTTCGACCAGCGTACCGGCGGTGTTGCTGTCATCGAGTTGCTTTTTCAGGGCTTCGGCGGGGCCGACCAGGACTTTCTCCGGCACGTCGAGCAGTACGCCCCAGGACTTGCCGCCGGGAATCGGCTGGAAGGGTGCCAGCACTTTCAATTGCTCATGGCTGTGCAGGCTGGCGGTTTTGTTGCTGGCGGCCAGCATGCGCAGCAGTTCGGTACCGCTGGCCTTGTCCACGGCATCCAGGCGCTGGCTGAGTTTGCCGGCGTCCGGGCTGTAGCCGGCGAGCAGGCCCGCCGGGCTGATGATGCTGACACTGGTCTGGCCGTCGTAGAGTTTCTTGCTGGCCCCCAGGCTGACCGCTTGCAGGCTGTTGAGGTTGATGTCCACCGACAGCGAGGCGATCACCTTGCCGTTGACCATCAGCGGGAAAACGATGCTGGTCATCAGCACGTTCTGGCCGTCGATCTCATAGAAGTAGGGTTCGATCACGCACGGCTTGAGCGTGGTGCGCGGGCAGGTGAACCAGGCGTTGGCCGCTTCGCCGCTGGGGCCGGTGCTGGTGTCGGCCATATCCTTTTCCGGCAGCGCCATGGACGTCAGCTTGCCCGGCGTCGGCTGCGACCAGTAGAGGGCGAAACGGCCCTTGTCGTTGCTGCCCAGTTCCGCCTGGCCGGCGAACAGGTCGTCCTTGCCGTCCAGCCCGTTGGGTTCGAACACCAGGGACAGGCCAAGCAGGTCCGGATTGGCCTGCAGGGCCGACTTGACCTGGCGGGTCAGGTCTTCGCGCAGGTCGAAGGCATCGAGGAAGCGCTTTTCGGCCTGCTCGCGCAAAAACAGCACCTGCCGGGAGAAACCGTGGCCGTACTGATAAGCGTCCATGAACTGCTGGCGAATCCCCAGTGCCTGGTTCTCGCCCTGGGACTCGATCCGGGCCTGGGCCGATTCGGTCAGCATCTCCATGCTCGAGGCTTTCACCAGCTCGGAGCTGTGCTCCATGCGGTACAGCGAAAGACCCACCAGCAGGGTCACGATGCCCGCCAGGCACAGCCCGGCCAGCAGGGTGATTTTCCATTGAATGGAAAGTTGTCTGAGCGACATGGAGGCGTCCTTATTCGATAAATATCTGAGACTTTGCACTGTAGCGGCCGCGATCCGGGTTTCTTTATGCCGCGTTTCGAATAAGGTTTGTAACTGCTTTTTGTGGCGAGGGGGCTTGCCCCCGTTGGGTCGCGAAGCGGCCCCTATATTGTCCGGTCATACCGAGTTGTCTGGATCGCGACTGCTACGCAGCCGAACGGGGGCGAGCCCCCTCGCCACAGGGGATCGCAATCCACTGCACATTCAGAGCCTCCATGAGCTTTGACACCGCGCCGACTCTGCGGCAAAGTGCGCGCCCTCTAATAAAACCCATTCCTGTTATCCGCTGGCGGCTCACGCAGACTGCCGGGCGGACTCTTTCCGTTTGTCACGAGGTTACGAAATGAATGCAGTCATTGCCGCGGTCGGCATCATGCTGGTGCTCAGCCTGTCCCGCGTGCATGTGGTGATCGCCCTGATCGTCGGTGCGCTGGTAGGTGGCCTGACCGGTGGCCTGGGCATCGAGGCGACGCTCAAGGCTTTCAACAGCGGCCTGGGTGGCGGGGCGACGGTGGCGTTGTCCTACGCCTTGCTCGGTGCTTTTGCCGTGGCCATTGCCAAATCCGGCATGGCCCATGCGCTGGCCGACAAGGCGCTGGCGATGGTCGATCGCCAGCACGCCAGCGGCGGCGGCCAGGTCAAATGGCTGCTGATTGGCCTGCTCTGGGTCGTGGCCATCGCCTCGCAGAACATCCTGCCGATCCATATCGCGTTCATTCCGTTGCTGGTGCCACCGCTTCTTTATGTGCTGACCAAGCTGCAACTGGACCGTCGACTGATCGCCTGTGTCATGACCTTCGGCCTGATCACGCCCTACATGTTCCTGCCGGTGGGCTTCGGCAATATCTTCCTCAATGAGATCCTGCTGGCCAACGTCGCCCGCAGCGGTGTGGACATCAGCGGCATCAACGTGACCCACGCCATGGGCATTCCGGCGCTGGGCATGGTGGCGGGCCTGCTGATCGCGTTTGTCAGCTACCGCAAGAAGCGGGTCTACGACCTGGCAAAGATCGAGCAGGTCGAGCAAGTGGCGGTGCAATACAACCCGCTGAGCCTGATGGTGGCCGGGGTGGCCATCGCCGCGGCGTTCATCATTCAGTTGTTGCTCGATTCGATGATTATCGGTGCACTGGTCGGCTTCCTGATTTTCTCGGTATCGGGCATCGTCAAATGGCGCGACACCGATGACCTGTTCACCGAAGGCATGAAAATGATGGCGATGATCGGTTTCATCATGATCGCCGCCTCAGGCTTTGCCGAAGTGATGAAGGCCACCGGTGAAGTGCAGACGCTGGTCGAGTCGTCGGCGTCGTACATCGATCACAGCAAAGGCATTGGCGCCTTGCTGATGTTGCTGGTGGGGTTGCTGGTGACCATGGGCATCGGCTCGTCGTTCTCCACCGTGCCGATTCTGGCGGCGATCTTCGTGCCGCTGTGCGTGCAACTGGGCTTCAGCCCGTTGGCGATCGTGTGCATCGTCGGCACGGCCGGTGCCTTGGGCGATGCCGGTTCGCCGGCTTCGGACTCGACCCTCGGCCCGACCTCCGGCCTGAACATCGACGGCCAGCACCATCACATCTGGGACACCGTGGTCCCGACCTTCCTGCACTACAACCTGCCGCTGCTGGCGTTTGGCTGGGTGGCGGCGATGGTGTTGTAAAACACCACTTACCCTGTGGGAGCGAGCTTGCTCGCGATGACGGCGGCACATTCAGCATCAAGTTGCCTGACAGACCGCTATCGCGAGCAAGCTCGCTCCCACAGGGATCTTCTGCGGACCTGATGACCGCGTTCAACTTTTGACCTGGCATGCCGTTAAAGCTTTTAACCACGCCAACAAAAACAAAAGAGTGAACGTCATGCGCATGAGCCTCAAGGCCAAAGTCCTGTCCCTTGCCGTCCTCCCGGTGCTGCTGTTTGCGCTGGTCATCAGCCTGACCACGCTGTTCATTCTTCAGGAGCAGGCCCGCAAGGAAGTCGAGCAGACCCGTGAACGCCTGCTCAGCGATGCCAAGGCGACCTTGCAAAGCTATGTGGCCGTGGCCATGACCACGATCAAGCCGCTGTATGACGCGGCCACCCCCGGCGATGAGGCGGCGCGGGCCCAGGTGATCAAGCTGTTGTCGAGCATCACCTATGGCAAGGACGGCTACTTCTTCGGCTACGACTCCAACACCGTGCGCCTGTTCAAGGCCAACAGCCCCGAAGGCGTAGGCCAGAGCTTCAAGGACAATCGCGACCCGAACGGTGTCTACGTCAACCGCGACCTGGTGAAAGTCGCCAAGGACGGTACGCACTACCTGCAATACAGCTCGCCATTGCCCGGCAACACTCAGGTGCTGGTGCCCAAGCTCGGCTACACCGAATACCTGCCCAAGTGGGACATGGCAGTCGGTACCTCGGTCAACCTCGACGGCATCGAAGCACAAGTGGCGGTGGTCGAAGCCAAGGTCCAGGAGCGCATGCAAGGCATGGTGCTGAGTATCGTCGGCGTGGCGGTCGTGGTGTTGCTGGTGATCGCCGCAGCCGGAATGTTGCTGGCCAACACCATTCTGCGTCCGCTGCATTTGATGAAAGCCAACCTCGACGACATCGCGGCGGGCGAGGGCGATCTGACCCGCCGCCTGACCATCACCAGCCAGGACGAACTGGGCGAACTGGCCGGCTCGTTCAACCGGTTCGTCGACAAGATCCACGGGCTGGTACGCCAGATCAGCGAAATGACCACACAACTGACCGGGCTGGTGAATCAGGTGTCCGACCAGGCCAATCGTTCGGATCAGGCCATGGAGCGTCAGCGCCATGAGACCGATCAGGTGGCCACGGCGATCAACGAAATGTCGGCGGCGGCCCAGGAAGTGGCCAAGAGCGCGCAGAACGCCGCGGTGGCAGCTCAACAGACGGATGAAGAAGGCCAGGCGGCCAAGCGGGTGGTGGCCGGCAGCATCGAGAAGATCCATGCGCTGGTGGACGATATCCGCAGCAGCGGCGTGTCCCTCGACAGCCTGCAAAAAGACGTGTCATCGATTGTCAGCGTGCTGGGGGTGATCCGCTCGATTGCCGATCAGACCAACCTGCTGGCGCTCAACGCGGCCATCGAAGCCGCCCGTGCCGGTGAGGCCGGGCGCGGTTTTGCGGTGGTGGCCGATGAAGTGCGGGCGCTGGCCAGCCGCACGCAAATCAGCACCCAGGAAATCCAGGGCATGATCGACCGCCTGCAGGCCGGCACCCAGTCGGCGGTGGAGGCGATGCGTCGCTCCAGTGAGGCGGGCGACGGTACCTCGGCCCAGGCCAACGAGGCGGGGGCTTCGCTGGACACCATGGCCCAGTTGATCGCGACCATCAATTCGATGAACGCGCAGATCGCCAGCGCCGCTGAAGAACAGACCGCCGTGGCCGAAGAGATCAACCGCAGCGTGCATCAGATTGCCGTGGCGGTGGACAACGTCGCCGACGAAACCCAGCTCGGCGCGCAGACTTCGCGCAGCCTGGCCGAGCTCGGTCAGCGCCTGGGCAGCCTGGTCGGGCAGTTCCGTATCTGACGGGTTTGCAGCGTCGGGAGCGAGCCTGCTCCCGGTTATGTTTTTCAATGCGAAGCGCTCTGGTTTTTATAGCTAAACAGTATTGAATGACTGTCAGGTTTGACAGTTGTCGGGTTTGGCTTATTGGACTTTTATTTCATTGAGGTAGCGAGGTAACTGAAAAGCTTTATAAAAAACGGGGCCAAGTATGAGTTTTTCGCGACTCTCATGTTTCATCCTGGTTGGCGGCTGTGTTGTTTCGGCACAGGCTCTGGACATACCCGGCTCGGTGGACTGGCGTACCAGGGGAGCGGTTACCAGCGTGAAGCAATTGGGGACTTGTGGTTCCGGTTATGCTTTTTCAGCTGTGGGTGCCCTGGAGGGCGCATTGTTTTTGGAAACGGAAAGACTGGTTGATCTTTCCGCGCAGCAAATCCTCGATTGCAGTAGTGAGCAAGGTAATCAAGGTTGTGATGGCGGGCTGATGGATTACACCTATGACTATGTCAAGCAGAACGGTATTCAGGCAGAAGAGTATTACCCCTACACGGGTGGCGGGGGGCGCTGTGATGCTGGCGTAATCAGGGCTGTCGCGGCCAATACGGTGACCTATACGAATATACCCGCGGGCGATGAGGAGGCACTGCGTCAGGCCGTTGCCAAGGCGCCTGTATCGGCGGCAATTGACGCCTCTGACAACTTTCAAAGTTACTCCGGCGGGGTATTGAATGATGACAGTTGCAATGAGGATGACTTGAATTACGCCGTGCTTATTGTTGGTTATGGTACCGAAGATGGCGAGGATTATTGGCTGGTGAAAAATAGCCGGGGGCCGGAGTGGGGGGAGGGTGGTTATATAAAGATGTCCAGGAATAAAGATAATCAGTGTGGAATTGCCTCTTACGCGTCATTCCCTGTTGTTAACAAACGGATAATTTATCAAGGACTCAAGTGAGCGATCGGTCGTTCAGTAAAGAGTCAACGGCAACACCTCACCTCAATAAGTAACCATCAGTTCCTGCAGCGGCACGCGCTTGCATTGAGCGGCGTTGATTGCGCTGTGGCAGTCGAGCCCTACACTGAACAGCACGGGTTGTATTTCATCCCCCCGACGACCACCACCCACAGGAGTCAAACCCATGACTGAGCGTACATGCGATTGTCCGAAGTGTTCCTGCAAACTCGGAGAGCACCCGATCGTGCGTCACGGCAAGCACTATTGCTGTGAAGCCTGTGCCAAGCATCACGAGCATGGCGAGGAGTGCGCTTCCCAAGGCTGCAAGTGTGCCCACTGAACACCACGGCACACGCAAAAGTGGAGCCTAGTCCGGCTCCACTTCCAGCCTGAGGCTGTCATCCTCCAGGCGTTCGCTGTGGCGAACGGTGCCCTGCAAGCGCCGCCCTTCGACCCGCAGCGCCAAGGTCCTGGCTTGCTCCAGACCTTCCGGCAGTGGCGCCGGGACGCGTACGGCGAAGCAGAACGGGTCATTTTCAACCGCTTCCAGTCCGATCCGGCATTCCGCGCTTTTGGTGATGCGGCCGGACTGTGTGTCCAGGCCGTAGTCCAGCTGTGCAGGGCTGTAGACGGATTTCGCACTCATATCGCTTCCCCCGGACCTGACGGTTGCCAGTGATCAGTTCGCCGGCCGCCACTTGACGTTTTCCACGCCGAACTTTTCAGCCATCGGCTTGCTGGTCTTTTGTACCTTCTCGCGTCCAAACCGGGGAATTCGCCCCACCCCCGCGTCACAGCTCGCCCAATGCCAGGCTTCTGCGTTATCCATTTTTTCCAGTCGGATAATGAATGATTTCGGAGTGCCATGGAGTGTGTACTCGATGACGAATAATTTTGCACTGTTCATAAAGCCCCGGTTCCTCCCTGTTGTACATAAAAGGATCGCGTGCCATCAGGAAAATTCACTCGGATTGTCGGATGCCGGTGGTTGCTGGCGACAAGTTCGGCGCCCCGTTACCATGGAATCCTCCCGAACCCCAATGAACATAGACCATGGCCCTCGCCGCACCGCCTGACCTGAGTGACACCGATGTGCCGGTGCAACCGCTGGCTCGCACCTATCCGCGCGGGTTGTACATCGAGCCTCATGAGCACGTCTGGGGCCAGTTGCTGTATGCGATGAGCGGGGTGATGTGGGTCGAGACGCCGCATGAGGCGCTGGTGGTGCCGCCGCAGCGGGCGGTGTGGCTACCGCCGGGCGTGCCCCACGGGATTCGCGTGGTGTCCGACCTGCAAATGCGCAATATCTACCTGCGACCGTCCCTTGCAGCGACCCTGGATGACAGTGTGCAAGTCATCGAAGTCGGCGGCTTGCTGCGCGAGCTGATCGTCGGGCTGGTGGAGCAGGGAAGCGACGGAGCTCCCGAGTATTACGACGCGCTGGTGGGCCTGGCGCTGCTGGAGCTCAAGCGGGCCAGGCGCTCGCTGCTGAAAATCCCGCTGCCGGACGATTCCGACCGGCGATTGATGAATGTGTGTCAGGCGGTCATGGCCTCGCCTTCACTGGTTATTCCTTTCGAACACCATGCCGATAACGCCGGTGCCAGCGTGCGCACCCTGGCGCGGCTGTTCAAGGACAGACTGGGCATGGGCTTCGCCGAGTGGCGGCGTCAGGTGCAACTGGCGACGGCGGCGGCCGGGTTGATCCAGGGCGTTGCGGTCAGCACGATTGCCCGGGAGCTGGGCTATTCGCCGAGCAGTTTCAGTGACATGTTCCGTCGTGAACTGGGGATTGCCCCTTCGCAGTTTCCTGTGGCGCAACGCCAGGACTGAATTCGCCGACGCCAGGCTTTGGCCGACATTCAGAAGTACTTGGCCGATGCTCAAAGGCGTCGCCCTCTAGACTCGGCGCATACCTCAATTGCTGCGGAATCTGCCATGAACTACCTCCTGTCACTGGCTATCGGCCTGGGTGTCGGTCTGCTCTACGGCGCCCTGGATTTTCGTTCCCCCGCACCCCCTGCCATCGCGCTGGTGGGCCTGCTCGGCATGCTTGCCGGCGAAAAGCTCTGGCCGATGGGCCGCGAGCTGGTGGCTGGCTGGATCTCTTGAACCCATTTCGACTCGATGGATACGCCCATGAAAGCTCTGCAATTCGATAAAACCGGTGATCTCTCGGCCCTGCGCTACGTGGAGGTGCCTACGCCTGTTCCCGGCGCCGATGAAGTGCTGGTCGAGATCAAGGCCGCAGGCCTCAACCCCAGCGATGTAAAGAACGTGCTGGGACGTTTTCCCTACACCACCTTGCCGCGGATTCCCGGTCGGGATTTTGCCGGGGTGGTGGTGGCCGGCCCGCAGGCGCTGGTCGGTCAGGAAGTCTGGGGCACGGGCCGCGAACTGGGCTTTTTCGCCGACGGTTCCCATGCCCAGTTCGTCAAGCTGCCGGCCAATGGCGTGGCGCTCAAACCCACGCACCTGAGCTTTGCCCAGGCTGCCAGCCTCGGTGTGCCGTACACCACGGCGTGGGATGCGCTGGAGCGCAGCCTGGTGACGGCCCAAACCCGTGTGCTGGTCATCGGTGGCGGGGCGGTCGGCAGTGCCGCGCTGGCCTTGGCCAAGGTGCGCGGAGCCCGGGTACTGGCGGCCGCGCGGCGTCCGGAGCAGGTCAAGGACTTGCAGGATCAGGGCTATCAAACCCTGCAACTGGATAAACCCGAGGATCTCGCGGCCCAGGTCAACGCGGTCTATGCCGGCGGTGCCGAGGTGATTTTCGACACCACCGGATTCTGGCTGCCGGCCTCGGTGCCGGCCCTGGCCGCGTTCGGCCGCATTGCGATCATCGCCGCGCCCGTGGACGGTCACGTGCAACTGCCGGCCCTGGCGTTGTATCGCAAGGGTGGCTCGGTTGTGGGGATCAATTCGTTGCTGTACGGGGTGCAGGCGTGTGCAGCGATGCTTGACCAGTTCGGCAAGTTCTTCGATCAGGACCTGTTGCCGTTGCCGCAGGGCTTGTTCGAGTCGCCATTGGCCGAAGGGCTGGCGCGTTATGCCGAGGTGAATCAGGGCAGCGGTGACAAGGTGATTTTACTGCCTTAACTGCGATCAATGTGGGAGATTCTATGGTTGAG
>NZ_AKJO01000041.1:0-16628 GCF_000282295.1 Pseudomonas sp. GM33 | reverse complement strand
GCGAAGTGCGCTACCTGCCGGGACTGGAGATCCACCTTCGCAACGGTACCCCGACGCACCAGGTGCTTGACCTGGAGGCCGGACGCAATCGGGTGACATGGCTGCAAGGGTCGCAGGCGCCGACGTTCGCGTTGCGTTATCACCTGACCGACCATCTGGGCTCCGGCACGCTGGAACTCGACGATCACGCCAACGTGCAGAGTCGGGAAGCGTATTACCCGTTCGGCGGCACGGCCTGGGAGGACCACAGCGGCCAGAGCGGCGCCTGGAAAACCCTTCGTTATTCGGGCAAGGAGCGGGATGCGACCGGGTTGTATTACTACGGTTATCGCTATTTTGCGCCGTGGTTGAGTCGCTGGATCAATCCGGACCCGGCAGGGGCGGTGGATGGGTTGAATCTGTACTGTTTTGTTAGGAATTCGCCGGTGAGTTTTGCTGACAGTGACGGGCGGATGAGGGTACTTAAAACAAAGTATGTAGAAGAAGGCGGTGAGTTACTTGATGCAGCAGGGGCGGCGGCGGCGCGTGTTCAGGGCGTGTTGTACGAACGCTCTTTAGATCGTCAACGTGGGTTTGCTCTGCCTGAACCGACGGCCAGTCCACCTGTAACGACGACCAATCCACCTATACCGACAGACATAATTGAAACCAACGTTGTTGGTCCCCGAACCCCAGTTAACTCTACCGAAGTTGGCGACCCGATAGGGGATCAAGAAGAGCCTGCCAGCTTGGAGGATTTGTATAATATTGACGAGACCCAATTGTTCCAACCGACAACGGGCACTCCGGCGCCTCCCGTCCCCGGCCCGTCAGGTCCTGTTTCTAGAGTGCCAAATGCCTTGACAGGGGATCAAGCAGCTCCTTCCGGCCGGGAGGATAGAGAGTCGGCTCACGTTCCCGGTCCGTCGGGTGTTTCATCCGGAGTGTCAAATCCTCATGTCTGTCCCACTTGCAGGAAGTCTTTTAAAACAAAGTGGAACCTTAACATACATCTAAAAGTGCATACCGATGAGCGGCTCTATGCATGCACGAAATGTGGCAGAAAGTTTAAGCAGTTGGGTACGTTGAACAACCATAGCGTCATTCACAGTGACGCGCGGCCTTTTCGCTGCACGGTGCTGGACTGTAACGAAAAATTTAAACGGTCAGATATCCTTAAACGGCATCATCGTGAAATACATCAAAACTTGAGTCGTTCCTAAAGCACACATCAAACGATGGCGGCTGTTGGTTGGCCAATGATTGATTCTCTATAGGAGGGCGGAGGACCGACTTAAGTGCGAACGACTTAGATGCGAAGTAAAAAATTTTAGGATATCGGTAATCCAACCGAATCAGGTTTCTTTCGGAACAACCTGCCCCACAGCATCCACCTGCATTTTCGCAGCCCCCTGCTTTTGCGCCCGCCACGTCGCCGGCGGCATCCCGAACTGACTGATAAACCACCGCGTAAACGAACTCGCCATCGAATACCCAAGCATGTCGGCAATGCGGCTCAGCGAGTAGTTCGGGTTGTCCAGATAACGCAGCACCAGATCACGGCGCACATCGTTGATCACGTCGTTGAAGGCGCAGCCGTCGTCCTTGAGGCGGCGTTGCAGGGTGCGTACGTTCATGCCCTGGCTCTGGGCGACCTGTTCGATGGTGGCGCGTCCCATGGGCAGCAGCAGGTAGATGGCCTTGCGTACTTCGAACAGCATCGAGGTGCCTTCGTGGCCCTGCAGCGAGTCGAGGTAGCTCTGGGCGTAGCGGGCCATGGCCGGGTCGGCGTTGGGGTTGGTCATGTCGAGGCTGATGTCGGGGCAGACGATGCCGTTGAACTCGCTGCCGAACTCCAGTTTGCAGCCAAACAGCCGGCGGTGCAGGTGCAGGTTGTCCGGTGCCTGGTGCATGAAGTTGACGCTGTAGGGATGCCAGTGTGAGCCCAGCAGGGCCGAGCACAGCCGGAACATCACGCCGATGGCCAGTTCCGTGGCCTGGCGGCTGGGCATGGGTGTTTCGGTGACCACCTCTTCGCGAATGATCACCATCTTGCCGGCCTCTTCGATGAAGATGGCCAGCGAGTCGTTCATCAGGTGTCGGTAATCCACCACGACCTGCAAGGCATCACGCAGGGTGCGCTGGTGGCTGAGCAACAGGCTGACCACGCCGAAGTCCGAGAGCTGGCGTGACTCGGCCATGCTCAGGCCGAAGGTCTGGCAACCGCTGGCGGTGGCGGAGTCTTCCAGCAGGCGCACGGCGGCATCGATCTGGATGCGGTGTTCAGGGGCTTGCAGTTGGGCCCTGCTCAGGCCGACAGCGGCCAGCACGTCGCGCGGGTTGAAACCCAGGTACTGGGTGACCTCAAGGTAGTTGGTCAAGACGGCGGCGCGAACAAGCTTGGTCATGCGAGGGCTTCCCTGTGCCGGTGGTGATTGGCGTGAGCGTGGCGACTATATCCAGCGTATCAACAGTTGAACAGTTGTCATGTCGTCGATGGTTTTCATGCTGTGCGCTCATCCATCTTCTACGCTGCATGGAGTCATCAGCGCTCATCCGTTGATTACAGTGACCCTGCGCCAACCTGCGGGGTTTTTAGACCGGCGGTCACGCGTCCGAGTGTCCGACAATTTGTCATCAAAAGAAAAGTGCCTGACGTCCAATGTAAAGCGCTTCGGGTGGGCGCTCTTTAATGTCGACCCTACAAAAAGCCCCTGGCGAAAACAGCCAGTCGAGTTATCGAGAAAGCGAAGGTGTTGACCGTGGACAAACTGCAAACTGCCGCCACCGTTCTGATCGTTCCAGGTCTGCGCGAGCACGTGGCCGAACATTGGCAAACGTTGCTGCAAGCCAAGCTGAGCAACGTGCGTAGCGTCCCGCCGCTGGAGACCGACAAGCTCGATTGCATGGCTCGCGTGCGGGCCATCCAGCACGAACTCGAGCAGATCGACGGGCCGGTGATTCTGGTGGCCCACAGTGCCGGCGTACTGATGGTCGCGCACTGGGCTGCGCATTACAGCCGTCCGATCAAGGGCGCTTTGCTGGCCGCGCCACCGGACCTCGATGCGGTCTGGCCGGCAAACTATCCATCTTCCGAAATCTTGCGTAACCAGGGCTGGAATCCTCTGCCACAAGGCCCGCTGCCATTTCGCAGCATCGTGGCCGGCAGCACCAACGATCACCTTGCCACGCTGCCTGCGGTCACCCGCATGGCAGAAGGCTGGGGCGCCGAATTGCTCAATCTGGGCGATGTCGGTCACCTCAATCCGGCCGCAGGATTTGGCCACTGGCCGCAAGCCGAAGCACTCATCCTGGAGCTGGACCGCTAGTACAAGGAGCTGGACTGGCAGTACGCCACCGGCATTTGCCCTCATTCCTTAAACGCAAACACGAAGAGGTTTGCGTGAGGGCGGCTGCGCTAAAAACAAATACAAAAAGGCGGAGACAACGCAATGCACAACAACAAGAGTCACGGCTTCACCGCTCCACGCTACACCTTGCTCGCCTCGGCCATTCTCGCGGCAACCGTACCGGTGGCCCATGCGGCCGAAATCGAGACGGGGAATCCGGACTGGAACGTACGGGTGGATAACACCATCAAGTACAACTATGGCGTGCGCACCGAAAGCGCCGACAAACGCATGCTGGGAACGCCGAACAACAACGACGGCGACTACAACTTCCGCAAGGCCGGCACCAACATCACCAACCGTGTCGACCTGTTGACCGAAATGGACGTGGTCTACAAGAACGCCATGGGTTTTCGCGTCAGCGCCGCCAGCTGGTACGACAAGGCCTATGACAACACCGGCTCCAATTCCAACCCGTTCGTCAACGGCAACGATGCGCGTTCGGGCCTGATTGCCAACGACCCGCGCCTGGCCGGGGTCACCCATGACAACGTCGGCAACGGCAGCCCGCACCTGAGCAACTATGCCCAGCGCTACTACAGCGGTCCTTCGGGCGAAATCCTCGATGCCTTCGTGTTCTACAGCACCGAAGTGGGCGAGGAGTCGATGTTCAGCGCCAAGGCCGGCCAGCACAACGTGTTCTGGGGCGAGACCATTCTCAACCCGGTGCACTCGGTCAGCTATGGCCAGTCCGGCCTCGACCTGGCCAAGCTTGCCGCGTCGCCGGGTACCGAAGCCAAGGAACTGTTCGTTCCGCGTAACCAGCTGTCGATGACGTTCACCGTCAATCCCGAGCTGACCGTGGGTGCCCAGTATTTCCTCAATTGGGATGCCGCGCGCCTGCCGGAAGCGGGCACCTATTACGGTGGTTCCGACCTGGTCGGCTTCGGCGCGCAATCGTTCCTGTTGGGCAACACCAACGCCGTGGTACCGGGCAGCCCGCTGGGTTGTGGCCTGGCGCCGTGCAACGCCTTGACCAATGTGCGTCGCGGCAAGGACCTGACACCGCATGACAGCGGCGACTGGGGCGTCATGGCCAAGTGGTCGCCGGCGTGGCTGGATGGCACCCTCGGCGTTTACTACCGCGAAACCTCGGAAATCCTGCCGCAAGCCTACCTGGACGCCAGGGGCATCACCTCGGCCAATCCGAACGGCACCCGTCCGGCGGGGCAAGTGCCTGCGGTGATCAACACCCTCAACTCGCTGGACACCGCCACCTACCAACTGGCCTATGCCGACAACATCAAGATCCTTGGCCTGAGCCTGTCCAAGGATGTCGGCGGGATCAGCGTCGGTTCGGACCTGAACGTTCGCCACAACATGCCGCTGGCCAGTATCCCGGCGATCGTCAGTACCCGCAGCCCGCTGGGCCTGGGTCAAGGTCTGGGCCTGCTGCCTGCACGTACGGACGCCACCGGTGTGGTCTACGACACCCCGAGCCGTGGCGACAGCATGAGCGCCACCGGCGACACCTTGCACTGGACGCTCAACGGTCTGATGACCCTGCCGAAAACCCCGGTGTTCGATCAGGCCACCGTGCTGGCCGAGCTGTACTACAGCAACCTGCTCAAGCTCGATAGCAAGAACGAAGCGCTCTACAAGGGCAAGGACAGCTATCGCGGCATCGACGCGCCGACCCGTGACAACTGGGGCCTGGCAGTCAACTTCACACCGACCTGGTACCAGGTGTTCCCGGGTGTCGACCTCAACGCACCGATGTCCGTCAACGTCGGTCTCGATGGCGTGTCGCCGGTCTCCGGTGGCGGTGCCAAGGACACCGGCAACTATGCCGTGGGCGTCGGCGCCATTGTGTACAACAAATACTTTGTCGACCTGAAGTACGTGGACTCCTTCGGCCAGACCGACAAGTGCAACGTCAGCGGCGTGAGCACCGGCCCGAACGGCGGCGACGGCTCCACCCCGAACGCCTTCAGCGGCAACGAAAACTACGCCTGCTACGCCGGCGGCTACTCGTCCTTCTCCGGCGGTGGTGCCACGACCGAGGACCGTGGCGCCGTGTACCTGACGATGAAAACAACATTCTGATTCACCACTGATTTGCTCAATGCAAGCAGGAGAATAACAAGATGAAATTTGTACAAACCGTGTTGGCCGCTTCGCTGGCCATGGTCCTTGCCGCCCAGGCACAGGCCGCTGTTTCAGCCCAGGAAGCTGCCAAACTGGGCACCAGCCTGACGCTGGTGGGCGCCGAAAAAGCCGGGAACGCCGATGGCTCCATTCCCGCCTACAACGGTGGCCTGACCACCGCGCCGGCCAGCTTCAAAGCCGGCGACAGCATGCGCCCGGATCCGTTTGCCAGTGAAAAGCCGCTGGTGGTGATCGACGGCAAGAACGTCGATCAATACAAGGGCCTGCTCACGGCAACCACGGTAGAACTGGCCAAGCGTTTCCCGACGTTCCGTGTCGACGTGTTCCCGACGCACCGCACCGTTTCGCTGCCTCAAGCGATTCTGGACAACGGCGTGAAGAACGCCAGCGGCGCCAAGTCCCTCGAAGGTGGCCTGGCCATCGACAACGTGCTGCCGGGCATTCCGTTCCCGATTCCGCAGTCGGGCAACGAAGCGATGTGGAACTTCCTGTTGCGCTACCAGGGCGTCAGCATCAGCTCCAAGTACGACTCCTGGAACGTCGACTCCGCCGGTGTGCCGAGCCTGGCAACCACCGGGCAGGCGAACATCTCCTACCCGATCTATGAAAACCTCTCGCAGCCGATCAGCAGCGCCGACGTGTACTACCAGATGAAGCTGGCGTACACCGGCCCTGCGCGCCGTGCCGGCGAGGCGATCATGCTCAAGGACGCCGCCAACCCGTTGCAACAGCCGCGTCGTGCCTGGCAGTACTTGCCGGGTCAGCGCCGGGTGAAACTGGCGCCGAGCCTGGCGTACGACACGCCTAACCCGGGTACCGCCGGTGCAGGCACCTACGATGACGTGTTCGTGTTCAACGGTGCGCTGGACCGCTACGACTGGAAGCTGGTGGGCAAGCAGGAAATGATCGTGCCCTACAACACCTACAAGCTGACCTACGTCCAGGATCCGAAGTCGCTGACCACCGCCAACCACCTCGCGCCGGACTTCGTGCGCTGGGAAAAACACCGCGTGTGGGTCGTCGAAGGCAACCTCAAGGCCGGTGCCCGTCACATCTACGCCAAGCGCCGCTTCTACCTCGACGAAGACAGCTGGACCGCTCTGGCCTCGGATCAATATGACGCCCGTGGTCAGCTCTATCGCGGCTCCTTCGCCTTCCTCAGCCAGAGCTATGACAAGCAGGTTCCGGACTCGACGCCCTTCATGATCTACGACCTGGTCGGTGGTTCGTACAACATCAACGGTGTGGTCGGTCCTTACGGCGGCATCAAGTACATCGAGCCGCTCTCCAAGGCCCAGTGGTCATCGGAATCCCTGGCAGGCGCCGGTATTCGCTAAGCCACGATCCACTGTGGGAGCGAGCTTGCTCCGGGCGGCGTTCCGACGATGGACCAGAGGGCGACGCGGGCATCCAGACAGCACGCGTCATCGTTAACGTCCATCGCGAGCAGGCTCGCTCCCACATGACCTGCACGGCGTGAGGTTTTACCGTCAGGCACACGCAAGTGTGCCTCGACGCGGTTTTCCGAAGAGGACGCAGCATGTGTTCGTATAAAAATAATATTGTGCGTTTGGCGTTCGGTGTTGTGCTCGGCCTGTCGCAGGGCATCACCCAGGCGGCCGATTACGTCGATGTACTGGACCTGCCCGCCAGGGTCAGTGCCTTGGCGATCAACAGCCCGTTGTCCGGCATGACCCGCGCCGGCGGGCGTGTGATTACCGTCGGCCAGCGTGGCCATATTCTGTTTTCCGATGATGCCGGTCAGCATTGGCAGCAGGCCGCCGTGCCGGTCAGCGCCGATCTCACCGCGGTGAATTTTTCAACGCCAGCCCAGGGCTGGGCGGTCGGTAACGACGGTGTAGTGCTGCACAGCAGCGACGCCGGCGCGACCTGGAAGAAGCAACTCGACGGTCGTCAGATCGGCGCCTTGCTGGTCAAGCATTACACGGCGCTGGCCAGCGCCGAACCGGGCAACGAGCAATGGCCCCAGTTGGCCATGGAAGGCCAACGACTAGTCGATCAGGGCGCGGACAAACCGCTGCTCGACGTCTGGTTCGCCAACGAAAGAACCGGCTATGTGGTCGGCGTGTTCAACCTGATCCTGCGCACCGACGACGGCGGCCAGACCTGGACGCCCTTCCAGGACCGCACCGACAACCCGCAGGGCTTTCACCTCAACGCCATCGCCTCCACTGGCGATGCGTTGTACATCGCCGGCGAGCAAGGCCTGCTGCTCAAGTGGGACGACAGCGCCCAACGCTTCAATGCCGTGCCGACGCCGTATCAGGGCAGCTTCTTCGGCGTGCTCGGCAAGCCCGGTGAAGTGCTGGTCTACGGCCTGCGCGGCAACGTGCTGCGCAGTACCGATGGCGGCCAGAGCTGGACTGCGCTGGACAGCGGCCTGCACGTCAGCATCACCGCGGGCCTGATCGATGCCCGTGGCAATTATCGTTTGTTCACCCAGGGCGGGCAGATGCTGGTCAGCCAGGGGACGGGCGCGCAGATGCATCTGGTGCGGCAACCGGCACCGACGCCGGTCGCCGGTGCTGCCCAGTCCACCGACGGCGCACTGGTGCTGGCGGGAAGCCGTGGTGCCCGGACGCTGTCCGCCGATCCAGCCCTCGAACCCTAAGAGCGAGAACCCAGACATGGGCAACATCAAACAAGACGCCATGCCGGTGATCCGCGATGTGCGTGATTTCGACCACCGCTCCGGCAACCGCCTGGAACGCCTGGTGTTCAACTTCCGTCCGCTGTTCATGCTGCTGATGGCCCTGGCCACCGTGGTGCTCGGCTACATGGCGGCGACGCGCCTGGAGTTGCGCCCCAGCTTCGAAAAAATGATTCCGCAGAGCCAGCCGTACATCCAGAACTTCCTGGAAAACCGCGCTTCCCTGCGCGGGTTGGGCAATTCGGTGCGGGTGGTGGTGGAGAACACCCAGGGCGATATTTTCGATCCCGAATACCTCGACGTACTCAAGCAGGTCAATGACCAACTGTTCCTCACCGAGGGCGTCGACCGCGCCTGGATGAAGTCGCTGTGGAGTCCGGCCGTGCGCTGGACCGAAGTCACCGAGGACGGTTTCCAGGGTGGCCCGGTGATGCCCGACACCTATTCAGGGCAGCCTGAACAGATCGAACAGTTGCGCCAGAACATTTCCCGCGCCGGCATTGTCGGCAGTCTGGTGGCCAGCGACTTCAAGTCGACCATGCTGATCGTGCCGCTGCTGGACAAAGCCGCCGCCGGTGGCCAGCGCATCAACTACCACGCGTTCTCGCAGATGCTCGAAGAGCAGTTGCGCGACAAGATCGAATACGCCGGCGACAGCGCTGCGCGTAAGTCCGGGGTGGAAGGTACCGGCCATTACAAGGTGCGGGTGATCGGCTTCGCCAAACTCATGGGCGACCTGATCGACGGCCTGATCCAGGTGATGATGTTCTTCGGCCTGGCCGTCGTCACTTCACTGGCCATCATCTACGCCTACACCCGTTGCGTGCGCAGCACCTTGCTGGTGGTCGGCTGCTCGCTGGTCGCGGTGGTCTGGCAACTGGGCATCGTCGCCTGGCTCGGTTACGCCATCGATCCGTACTCGGTGCTGGTGCCGTTTTTGATCTTCGCCATCGGCGTGTCCCACGCCGCGCAGAAGATGAACGGCATCATGCAGGACATTGCCCGTGGCACCCACAAGCTGATCGCCGCGCGCTACACCTTCCGCCGTCTGTTCATTGCCGGCGTCACCGCATTGCTCGCCGATGCCGTGGGTTTTGCGGTGCTGATGCTGATCGACATCCCGGTGATCCAGGACCTGGCGATCACCGCCAGCATCGGCGTCGCGGTGCTGATCTTCACCTCGCTGTTGCTGATGCCGGTGGCGCTGTCCTATATCGGTGTCGGCGCCAAGGCCGCCGAGCGCGCGCTGAAAATCGACACCCGTGCCGAAAAGCACAAAGGCTTCGGCCGGTTGTGGGACGCGCTCGATCGCTTCACCACCGCCAAGTGGGCCACAGGCGCCGTGCTGGTCGCGGTGTTGATGGGCATTGGCGGTTATGTGGTCAGCCTCAACCTGAAGATCGGTGACCTGGAAAGCGGTGCGCCGGAGTTGCGCGCCGACTCGCGCTACAACCGCGACAACGCCTACATCACCCAGCACTACGCGCTGTCCAGCGACCTGTTCGCGGTGATGATCAAGACCGCGCCGGAAGGCTGCCTGAACTACAAGACCCTGGTGCTCGCCGACCGCCTGGCCTGGGAACTGCAACAGTATCCGGGCGTGCAGGCCACCGCGTCCTTGGTCAACGCGGTACGGCAGATCACCGCCGGCACCTACGAAGGCAACCCCAAGCTCAACAGCATCCAGCGCAACCAGGACGTGCTCAACTACGCCGCGCAGCAAGCCTCGGTCAACTCCCCGGAGCTGTTCAACACCGAGTGCTCGCTGATGCCGGTGATCGCTTTCCTCAAGGATCACAAGGCCGAAACCCTCGATGCGGTGGTGGCGATTGCCGACAAGTTCGCCAAAGAAAACAGCAGCGACGATCGCCAGTTCCTGCTCGCCGCCGGCAGCGCCGGTATCGAAGCGGCGACCAACATCGTGGTGCGTGAAGCCAATCACACCATGCTGCTGTACGTCTACGCGGCGGTGACGCTGTTCTGCCTGATCACCTTCCGCAGCTGGCGGGCCACGCTGGTGGCGCTGTTGCCGCTGGTACTGACCTCGATCCTCTGCGAAGCCTTGATGGTGGCCATGGGCATTGGCGTGAAAGTCGCGACCCTGCCGGTGATCGCCCTCGGCGTCGGTATCGGCGTGGACTACGCCCTGTACCTGCTCAGCGTGCAACTGCACTTCCAGCGCCAGGGCTTGCCGCTGTCCCAGGCCTACCGCAACGCCGTGTCCTTTACCGGCCGGGTGGTCGGGCTGGTGGGCATCACCCTCGCTGCCGGCGTGGTGTGCTGGGTCTGGTCGCCGATCAAGTTCCAGGCCGACATGGGCATCCTGCTGACCTTCATGTTCCTGTGGAACATGCTCGGTGCGCTGATCCTGATTCCGGCCCTGTCGTATTTCCTGCTGCGCGAACGGGCCCCGCAGCCGGGCTCCGCTACCGCCGCCGAGAACACTGAATCCACTGAACGTCCGGGCATGCCCCATGCCCTGACCACTTCCGAGTAAGCCAAGATGTCTGAATACAAAGCTCCCCTGCGCGACATGCGCTTCGTACTCAACGAGGTTTTCCAGGTGTCCCGGCTCTGGGCCAGTTTGCCCGGCCTGGCCGACGTGATCGATGAAGAAACCGCCGCTGCCATCCTCGAAGAGGCCGGCAAGATCACTGGCGAAGTCATCGCACCCTTGAACCGCGTCACCGACGAACAGGGTTGTACCTGGAGCAATGGTTCGGTCACCGCGCCAGAGGGTTTTGCCGGGGCCTATCAAGCCTTCGCCGAGGGCGGCTGGGTCGGTGTCGGCGGTGATCCGCAGTACGGCGGCATGGGCATGCCCAAGGCGATTTCGGCGCAGGTCGAAGAGATGGTCAACTCGGCCAGCCTGTCGTTCGGCCTGTACCCGATGCTGACCGCCGGTGCCTGCCTTTCGATCAAGGCCCATGCCAGCGAAGAGCTCAAACAACGCTATCTGCCGAACATGTACGCCGGCACCTGGACCGGTTCGATGTGCCTGACCGAAGCCCACGCCGGCACCGACCTGGGCCTGATTCGCACCAAGGCCGAACCCCAGGCCGATGGCAGTTACAAGGTCAGCGGCAGCAAGATTTTCATCACCGGCGGCGACCACGACCTGACCGAGAACATCATCCATCTGGTACTGGCGCGCCTGCCGGACGCACCGGCGGGGCCGAAGGGCATTTCGCTGTTCCTGGTGCCCAAGGTGCTGGTCAATGCCGACGGTTCACTGGGTGAAAACAATGCGCTGTCGTGTGGCTCCATCGAACACAAGATGGGCATCAAGGCCTCTGCTACTTGCGTGATGAACTTCGATGGCGCCACCGGCTGGATCGTCGACGCGCCGAACAAAGGCCTGGCGGCGATGTTCACCATGATGAACTACGAGCGTCTGGGTGTGGGCATCCAGGGCCTGGCCCAGGGCGAGCGTTCCTATCAGAACGCCGTCGCCTACGCCCGCGACCGTCTGCAAAGCCGTGCACCGACCGGTGCGCAGAACAAGGACAAGGCCGCCGACCCGATCATCGTGCACCCTGACGTGCGCCGCATGCTGTTGACCATGAAAGCCTTGAACGAAGGCGGCCGTGCGTTCTCCAGCTACGTCGCGTTGCAACTGGACACGGCCAGGTACAGCGAAGACGAAGTCACGCGCAATCGCGCGCAGGAATTGGTGGCGCTGCTGACCCCGGTGGCCAAGGCGTTCCTCACCGACATGGGCCTGGAAACCACCTTGCACGGTCAGATGGTCTTCGGCGGCCACGGCTACATCCGCGAGTGGGGCCAGGAGCAACTGGTGCGCGACGTGCGCATCACGCAGATCTACGAAGGCACCAACGGCATCCAGTCCCTGGACCTGGCCGGGCGCAAGATCGTCGGCAGCGGCGGGGCGCTCTACCGCTTGTTCGCCTCGGAAATCCGCAACTTTACCGCTAACGCCGCTGCGGACCTCGACGAGTTCACCAAGCCGCTGAATGCTGCCGTGGATACCCTCGACGAACTGACCGCGTGGCTGCTGGACCGGGCCCAGGGCAACCCGAATGAAATCGGCGCGGCCTCGGTCGAGTACCTGCACGTGTTTGGCTACACCGCCTACGCCTACATGTGGGCGCGGATGGCCAAGGCCGTCATCAGCGGGGATGCCGAAGACGACTTCTACACCAGCAAACTGGCCACCGCGCGTTTCTACTTCGCCCGGTTGCTGCCGCGTATCCACTCGTTGAGCGCATCGGTCAAGGCCGGTAGTGACTGCCTCTACGAGCTGAAAGCCGATCAGTTCTGATCGAAGGACAAGGAACTCCAACCATGCTGAAAACAAAAATAATCCCGCCCGCCGACGGCGCTTATGCCTATCCCTTGCTGATCAAGCAATTGCTGCTGTCCGGCGTGCGTTACGAGCCGGGCCGGGAAATCGTCTACGCCGACAAACTGCGCTACAGCTACCAGACGCTCAACCAGCGCATCCGCCGCCTGGCCAATGCGCTGACGGCGGCCGGGGTCAAGGCCGGTGACACCGTGGCCTTGCTCGACTGGGACAGCCACCGCTACCTGGAATGCTTCTTCGCCGTGCCGATGATCGGCGCGGTGCTGCACACGGTGAACATTCGTCTGTCGCCGGAGCAGGTGCTGTTCACCATGAACCACGCCGAGGATGACCTGGTGCTGGTGCATGACGACTTCCTGCCCCTGGTCGAACAGATCCACGGACGGCTGGAAACGGTAAAAGGCTACCTGCAGCTCACCGATGACGAGGCGACCGCAACGTCGCTTCCGGTGCTCGGTGAGTACGAGCAGTTGCTGTCCCTGGCCCCGGACCAGTACGACTTCCCGGATTTCGACGAGAACTCGGTGGCCACGCTGTTCTACACCACCGGCACCACCGGCGACCCGAAAGGCGTGTACTTCAGCCACCGGCAACTGGTGCTGCACACCCTGAATGCCGTCGGCACCCTGGGCGTCTATCAGGGCCAGCCGCTGCTGCGTTCCGACGATGTGTACATGCCGATCACGCCGATGTTCCACGTGCATGCGTGGGGCGTGCCGTATGTCGCGACCTTGATGGGCATCAAGCAGGTCTACCCCGGCCGCTACGAACCCAACAGCCTGGTGAAGCTGTACCGCGAAGAGAAGGTGACCTTCTCCCACTGCGTGCCGACCATCCTGCAGATGATCCTCAACTGCGAGGAAGGCAAGGCGACCCGTTTCGACGGCTGGAAAATGCTCCTCGGCGGCAGTGCGCTGACCCTCGGCATCGCCAGTGAAGCCAGCGCCAAAGGCATGGCGGTGCACGCCGGCTACGGCATGTCGGAAACCTGCCCGTTGTTGTGCCTGACCTACCTGCGCGACGAGGACCTTCGGCTATCCACCGAAGCGCAACTGCCGATCCGCATCAAGACCGGCACACCGGTGCCGCTGGTCGACCTGAAGATCATCGACGCCGAAGGCAACGACGTGGCCCATGACGGCGAGTCCCTGGGCGAGATCGTGGTGCGCGCGCCGTGGCTGACCCAGGGTTATCTGAAAGCCCCGGACAAAGGCGCGGAGCTGTGGCACAACGGCTGGCTGCACACCGGCGACATGGCCTCGATCGACCAACAGGGCGGCGTGGAAATCAAGGACCGCATCAAGGACGTGATCAAGACCGGCGGCGAGTGGATCAGCTCCCTGGAACTGGAAAGCCTGATCAGCGAACACCCGGGCGTGATGTCCGTCGCGGTGGTGGGCATCGTCGATGAGCAGTGGGGCGAACGGCCCATGGCCATGGTGGTGTGCGAGCCGGGGCAGTACCTGGACCGCAAGATCCTCGAGACGCACCTGCAAGCCTTCGTCGACGGCGGCCGCATCAACAAATGGGCGATCCCCAAGCAGTTCAAGTTCGTCGCCGAAATCCCCAAGACCAGTGTTGGCAAGATCAACAAGAAGCTGATCCGGGAAACGGAAGCGAACTGAGGGATAAAGCCAGAAACCTTGTAGGAGCGAGCCTGCTCGCGATGGACTAGAGAGCGCTGCGTTTAACCAGGAAACCCGCGTAATCGTTAACGACCATCGCGAGCAGGCTCGCTCCTACAGGAATCCAGCAGCGGGCGGTTTTCGGATAGCCCGGTTGGCGTCATCTTTGTCATAGTCCTGGCCAGAGATAACGCCCCGTTGGTCGCAGTTTTCAGCGCTTGTGCCAAGCTGAACGGGGTATTGAACCGCTGTGCACCAGTCAAACCCCAGGAAGCCCACGACATGAACCTTGCCCGTGCATCAAACGTCCGCCACGAGTTCTACAAGGCCGTCTGGTTCTACTTCAAAGTGGTGTGGCCGATCTTCTCGATACTGCTGTTGGTGATCATTGCGTTCGGCCTCATCATCGCCCACCTGGAAGGGTGGAGCCCGTATGACGGCGTCTACTTCGCCTTTGTGACCGGCCTGACCATCGGCTACGGAGAACTGGTGCCCAAGCTGGCCGTGTCACGGGTACTGGCGATCCTGCTGGGTTTCAATGGGGTACTGATGACGGCGACATTCGCGGCGATCAGTGTCCGGGCGATTGAAGTGACGGTGACGGCGTCACGGCAGAAGGACGTCGAGTAAGGACGTGATGGCCACAGCCTCCGGGGCTCAATGCGAGTGTCGGTGATGGATGTCGGGAAAGTGCGGATGACTGTGGACGATCGGTGAGTGTTGGTGCACATGGCTATGGGGTTGCTCACCATTCCACTCAAAGTCGTGTTCATGCTGATGATGCTCATCATGGACGTGTTTGTGGTCATGGATTTGCGGTTCGTGCCGATGCTCGTGTGAGTGACTCTCGGTCAGATGAATCCAGACCCCAAGCCCCATCAGGCCGGCAGCGATCCAAAACACCCACGTTACGGCTTCACCGAAAAACAGGATCGCTATCGCGGCTCCCAGGAACGGCGCCGTAGAAAAGTAAGCCCCGGTGCGCGCCGTACCAAGCCCCCGCAACGCCAGGACGAACAGCACCAGACTCACGCCATACCCCAGAAAGCCCACCAGCAGGGTTGGCCCAAGCAGCGACCAAGCTGGCAGGTGCATGCCCAGCGCGATTCCCAGTGCGCAATTGACGACCCCAGCTACCAACCCTTTGGTGCCGGCAATAAACAACGCATCCGACGCAGACACCTTACGGGTGAGGTTGTTATCAATGGCCCAGCAAAAACAGGCCAGCGCCACCGCGACAGGCCCCAACCAGCCATGAACCTCTGCCGAAGTACGAGGCCACGCCAACAATACGCCCCCGGCGACAATGGCGATCATCCCCGCAACAATGCGCCGGTCTGCGTTCTCTCTGAACACCACCCAGGCCATCAGTGCGGTCAACACGGCTTCCAGGTTCAGTAACAGTGATGCAGTGGTGCCAGAGGTGAGGGTCAGTCCAAACATCAATGCAACCGGCCCCAGAACCCCACCGAACACAATGGCCCCGATGAACCATGGCCATTCAGGGGCTGTCAGGCCTGTCGGCTGCCAGCCACGATCACGGATCAGGCGGGTTAGCGTCAGCCCGACGCCACTGCCCAGGTAAAGCAGGCCGGCGAGGAGGAGGGGGGACACATTCAAGCCTAGCCACTTGGCCAAGGGCGTGCTGGCGCCGAACAGGGCCGCAGCGCCCAGGGCGTAGAGAATGCTTTTGGTCATGGTGGTTCCGGGGCTCAGGGAAGATAGTCGTGAACAGGATACGCTCAGTGCAGGAAATGAGCGCCTATGGCCTGTCCGCGATGATTTCCCGACACCTGCCGTGAATCATTGAAAGCCCCCGATCACTTCAAGGCTAACCTGAATCTCGACCCCAACACATAACCCTGTGGGAGCGGGCTTGCTCGCGAAGGGGCCAGTACATTCAACATCAATGTTGTCTGGACTGACGCCTTCGCGAGCAAGCCCGCTCCCACAGGTATTCATCCGGGCTCCTTCCGACTAAGCCTCCCAACCCGCTCCACTCACCGCCGCCTGCACCAGCGGGTGCAGGTCGGCCCCTTTATGCTCCGTCTGCCAGGCCAGCAATTCCTTGCGCATGCTCGGTGCCCAGTACATCTGCAGATGATTGCGCACGCTGAGCACTGCCTGTTGCTGATCCGGCTGGCTGGCAAAGTACTGGGCGATCTGGTTGGCCATCTTGATCAGATTGTCAGTACTCATCGGCGCACCTCGGCTTTATCACCACGGGCGTGGCGGCGATCCTTGAGCAAACGGTCCTGTTCTTCGCTGAATGCCTGGAAGCGCTTTTGCCACTCCGAAGGGTGATACACGCGGCTGACTTCCACGGCCGTGACCTTGTACTCCGGACAGTTGGTGGCCCAGTCGGAGTTGTCGGTGGTGATCACGTTGGCCCCCGATTCCGGGAAGTGGAACGTGGTGTACACCACGCCCGGGGCGACCCGTTCGGTGATCCGCGCACGCAGCACGGTCTGCCCGGCGCGGCTGGCGATGACGACCCAGTCACCTTCGTT
>NZ_AKJO01000040.1:0-30188 GCF_000282295.1 Pseudomonas sp. GM33 | reverse complement strand
CCGCCCCTGCCGCATCGGCTCGGTCCGGGTGCCGGAGTTGTTCAGCCTGGAAAGTTACCCGAACGTGCATCACCTGGTGAGCAGCGTCACCGGTGAACTGGCGGATGATCGCGACGCTCTGGACCTGATCGCCGGCAGCTTCCCCGGCGGCTCGATCACCGGCGCGCCAAAGATTCGTGCGATGCAGATCATCGACGAACTGGAACCGACCCGACGCGGCTTGTATTGCGGTTCATTGTTGTACCTGGACGTGCGCGGCGAGATGGACAGCTCCATCGCCATTCGCAGTTTGCTGGTCAAGGACGGGCAGGTGTGTTGCTGGGGCGGTGGCGGGATAGTCGCGGATTCCGAGTGGCAGGCCGAATATCAGGAGTCGATCACCAAGGTGAAAATCCTGCTGGAAACGCTGCACAACTTGTAGGAGCTGCCGAAGGCTGCGATCTTTTGATTCTCAAGATCAAAAGATCGCAGCCTTCGGCAGCTCCTACAGGGATCGGGTTTACAGGCTCAAAGGGCGGTTCGAAGCTTTGATGAACTCTTGCTTGAGCTCTTCAAACGTATGCACCGCCGGGAACTGCGGGAATTCACGGATCACGTTATCCGGCGCATGAAATAGAATCCCGGCATCGGCCTCGCCCAGCATCGTGGTGTCGTTGTAGGAATCCCCCGCCGCGATCACCCGGTAGTAAAGGCTCTTGAAGGCCAGGACCGACTGACGCTTTGGATCTTTCTGACGCAGTTGATAGCCCGTGACTCGCCCGCTGTCGTCGGTAATCAGGCGATGGCAGAGCAAGGTCGGGAAGCCCAGTTGGCGCATCAACGGCTGGGAGAACTCATAGAAGGTGTCCGACAGGATCACCACCTGGAAGCGCTCGCGCAGCCAGTCGACGAATTCGATGGCGCCGTCCAGCGGCTTGAGCGTGGCGATCACTTCCTGAATGTCGGAGAGCTTCAGGCCATGCTCGTCGAGAATCCGCAGGCGTTGCTTCATCAGCACGTCGTAGTCGGGAATGTCCCGGGTGGTGGCCCTGAGGGATTCGATCCCGGTTTTTTCGGCGAAGGCGATCCAGATTTCCGGGACCAGCACACCTTCAAGATCCAGACAGGCTATTTCCACAAGACACTCCCATTTGTATTGATTATTGAGTCGAGCGAGCAAAAAGATTGCCGAACTCTAGCGACTCGGGCCTGCCTGCGCAACGCAGAGGATGCCCCGGCCCGCGCAGCTTTTTGTTACCATCGGCCCCATATAGAGCGCCCAGCGCCACCGACCTGTAGGAAGCCGCCCTGATGAGCCCAACGTTCGACGTCGTGGAACTCGCCACGACCTATGCCAACAAATCCGCCCAGGACATCCTGAAACTCGCGTTTGCCGAGTTCGGCGATGACCTGTGGATATCTTTCAGCGGTGCCGAGGACGTGGTGCTGGTGGACATGGCCTGGAAGCTGAACAAGAACGTCAAGGTGTTCAGCCTCGACACCGGCCGCTTGCACCCCGAGACCTACCGCTTCATCGATCAGGTGCGCGAGCACTACAAGATCGACATCGAGCTGGTGTCGCCGGACTACACGAAACTCGAACCCTTCGTGAAGGAAAAAGGCCTGTTCAGTTTCTACAAGGACGGCCATGGCGAATGCTGCGGCATCCGCAAGATCGAACCGCTGCGCCGCAAGCTGTCCGGCGTGAAAGCCTGGGCCACCGGCCAGCGTCGCGACCAGAGCCCCGGCACCCGCAGCGCCGTCGCGGTGATGGAAATCGACACCGCGTTCTCCACCCCGGAACGCACCCTGTACAAGTTCAACCCGCTGGCGCAAATGACCAGCGAAGAGATCTGGGGCTACATCCGCATGCTGGAGTTGCCGTACAACAGCCTGCACGAACGCGGCTTCATCAGCATCGGCTGCGAACCTTGCACCCGCCCGGTACTGCCGAACCAGCATGAGCGTGAAGGTCGCTGGTGGTGGGAAGAAGCGACGCAGAAGGAATGCGGATTGCACGCGGGGAATATCATCAGCAAGTCCAAAGCGTAAACCCACTGTAGGAGCGAGCCTGCTCGCGATGGTCGTCAACGATAACGCGGGGTGCCTGATACCCCGCTGTGTTCTCGGGTTCATCGCGAGCAGGCTCGCTCCTACAGTGTTATCTGCTGCTTCAAAAAACGTGTACACACGATTGTCACCATAGGTGCCATTTTTGTGTGCACTTCTTGTTTCCACGCCCCCAAAAGTTACATTCCTCCCCCCGACGTGCGCCGCCACGCCCTCCTGAATCCCCCCTTCAAAATAAATACCTGTTCAAACGGTCAATTTATATTGTCAATTTTTCAATAACTTGGCGAAAAGCCATAACAAAACGAAATGAACAGCGCCGTTCATAGAACGCTCGGCTGGCATGGATCTGGCTTATGTGCATACATGTTTTGTATACAATAAAATCAAAACATACACACACTTTAGATCCGCAAGCCTGAAGCGCCCTATCCCGTACAGGCTGCAGATGCCCCGTAACCAATGATATTCGCCACCCGCGACGAAGATTTGTCGAGCCAAGGCTCATGCACAGTCATCGCGGCGTCGAGCATCAGGAGCCTGCCGGAATGCGTACTAGTCTCTCCAATAACAATATCGCGCTGGATCTACCCTCCCCTCATTCCACCCACACCGCCGACCATCAGGCGCATCACTCCCCCGTGGTGCTCAGTCCCCGACTGCACAACAAGGACCTCGCACCGACCAAGGCCGAAGGCCGGCGCTGGGGGCGCTACAGCATCTTTGCCTTGTGGACCAATGACGTTCACAACATTGCCAACTACTCCTTTGCCATCGGCCTGTATGCCCTGGGCCTGGGCGGCTGGCAGATCCTGTTGTCCCTGGGGATTGGTGCGGCGCTGGTTTACTTCTTCATGAACCTGTCCGGCTACATGGGACAAAAGACCGGGGTTCCGTTTCCGGTCATCAGCCGGATCAGTTTCGGCATTCACGGGGCGCAGATTCCCGCGTTGATCCGCGCCGTGATCGCCATCGCCTGGTTCGGTATTCAGACGTACCTCGCGTCCGTCGTCTTTCGGGTGCTGTTGACGGCGATCCATCCCGGGTTCGCCGACTACGACCACGACTCGATCCTCGGCCTGTCGACCCTGGGCTGGGTGTGTTTCGTCGCGATCTGGTTCGTGCAACTGGCGATCCTGGCCTATGGCATGGAGATGGTGCGCCGCTACGAGGCGTTTGCCGGTCCGGTGATTCTGCTGACCGTTGCCGCCCTCGCCGGGTGGATGTATTTGCAGGCCAACGCGACCATTGCCTGGTCGATCCGTGAGCCGCTGACCGGTGGTGAGATGTGGCGCAACATCTTTGCCGGTGGCGCATTGTGGCTGGCGATCTACGGCACCCTGATCCTCAATTTCTGCGACTTTGCCCGCTCTTCACCGTGCCGCAAGACCATCAAGGTCGGAAATTTCTGGGGCTTGCCGGTGAATATCCTGGTGTTCGCCAGCATCACGGTCCTGCTGTGCGGCGCGCAGTTCCAGATCAACGGCCGGATCATCGAAAGCCCGACTGAAATCATCGCCTCGATCCCCAACACCTTCTTCCTGGTACTCGGTTGCCTGGCGTTCCTGATCGTCACCGTGGCAGTGAACATCATGGCCAACTTCGTCGCCCCGGCGTTCGTCCTCAGTAACCTGGCGCCGAAGTACCTGACGTTCCGTCGCGCCGGACTGATCAGCGCGACCATCGCCGTGCTGATCCTGCCGTGGAACCTCTATAACAGTCCCTTGGTGATCGTGTACTTCCTGTCCGGTCTCGGTGCCCTGCTCGGCCCGTTGTACGGCGTGATCATGGTCGACTACTGGCTGGTACGAAAAGGCCAGGTCAACGTGCCGCAGTTGTACAGCGAAGCCCCCAACGGCCCTTATTACTACAGCCGCGGGGTCAATTTGCGCGCCGTGGCGGCGTTCATCCCCGCCGCCCTGATCGCCATCGTCCTGGCCCTGGTGCCCGGGTTCCACAGCGTGTCGCCGTTCTCCTGGCTGATTGGTGCCGGCATCGCCGGGATGCTCTACCTGATCATCGCCAAGCGCCAAGCGCACTATGCCGATGTCAGCGGCGAAGCCATCGCGGTCGAAAACGTCAGCCATTAATCCTGTCGTGGCCCGATGTTGTCGGGCCGCAGAACCACCTGCAATAAGGACTCCCCATGCGCATTCTCGTGGTCAACGTCAACACCACCGAATCCATCACCCAGGCCATCGCCCGCTCGGCACAGGCCGTCGCGTCGCCCGGCACGGAAATCGTCGGCCTCACCCCGCACTTCGGCGCCGACTCCATCGAGGGCAACTTCGAAAGCTACTTGGCGGCCATCGCGGTCATGGACCGGGTGATGTCCTACGACCAGCCGTTCGACGCCGTGATCCAGGCCGGCTACGGCGAACACGGCCGTGAAGGCTTGCAGGAATTGCTCAACGTACCGGTGGTGGACATCACCGATGCCGCCGCCAGCACGGCGATGTTTCTCGGTCACGCCTATTCCGTGGTCACCACCCTCGACCGCACCGTGCCGCTGATCGAAGACCGCCTAAAGCTCTCCGGCCTGTGGGACCGTTGCGCCTCGGTACGGGCCAGTGGCCTGGCGGTGCTGGAGCTGGAACACGAACCACAGCGCGCACTGGAAGCCATCGTGCATCAGGCCGAACTGGCGGTGAGCCAGGACAAGGCCGAAGTGATTTGCCTCGGTTGCGGTGGCATGGCCGGGCTGGACGAGCAGATTCGCCGGCGTACCGGGGTACCGGTGGTGGATGGGGTGACGGCGGCGGTGACCATTGCCGAATCGCTGGTGCGGCTGGGGTTGTCGACCTCGAAGGTGCGGACCTATGCGACGCCGCGGCCGAAAAACATCATTGGCTGGCCGGGGCGGTTTGCCCGGTAGACCGCGGTGCCCTTATCGCGAGCAGGCTCGCTCCCACACAAATCCCCTGTGGGAGCGAGCCTGCTCGCGAAGGCCGCCCCTCGGTTTCAAGACTTGCTCAAACCGCACTAAACCTCTGCCCCAACCCCCGCTCGGCAAACTGCTCGATGATGAAATCGACAAACGCCCGGGTCTTGCCGGGCAGCAGTTTGTGTTCGGCGTAATAGATGGAGGTGTAGCCGTCGTCGATATACCAGTCCGGCAACACCCGCTGCAACCTGCCCGTCTCCAGGTAACCCGAGGCGAACGGCATGCTCACCAGAGCAATGCCCAGACCTTGTGCGGCGGCGACGCAGGCGGCCTCGGAATCGCTCATGGTCATCCGTGCCTTGAGCGTCAACGGGCTGTGTTGCTGATTGCGATGGGTCAACTGCCAGGAGCGCACGCGACCGGTTTGTGGCGAGCGGATCAGGATCCCGTCGTGGTGCTTGAGGTCGTCCGGTTCGGTGATTGACGCATGTGTCGCCAGGTAATCCGGCGAAGCCACCAATACCCGATGCGCCGGACTCAGCTTGCGCGCGACTACGCCCTGGGGCAGTTCGAAGCCGCCGCCGATGGCCGCGTCGAACCCCTGCCCGATCAGATCGACCTGGCGGTTGTCGAAGTGCCAGTCCGGGTTGATCGCCGGGAATCGCCGCAGAAACTCGCCGAGCATCGGCACTATGTACAGGCAGCCGAACACCGTCCCCATGCTGACCTTCAATGTACCCGCAGGCTGCCCACCGGCGCTGGCGAGGTTGGCGACGGCATTCTGGATGGTGTGCAGGCTGGTGCTGACTTCGCCGAGAAACAACTGACCGGCCTCGGTCAGCGTCAGGCTGCGCGTGCTGCGCTGAAACAATCTGACGCCCAGGCGCGCCTCAAGCTTGGCAACGCTCTTGCCCACCGCCGCCGGTGTCAGGCTCAAGCGTCGCGCCGCTTCGGCGAAGCTGCCGACCTCGGCGCTGCGCACAAAGCATTCGATACTGCTGAAGGTTTCCATAGGCGCCACTATAAACTTTTGGTTTACACAGACTATCGCAACTATGGTCTACACGACACGTAATCCAGAACTGATACTAGGCTCCATCAACCGGGACATCTCGCCTCGGGACTTGGAGATCGACATGACTACTCAGAACCTCAGCGGCAAAGTGGCATTGATTCAAGGTGGTTCCCGCGGTATCGGTGCAGCCATCGTCAAGCGCCTGGCCGCTGAAGGCGCGACCGTTGCCTTCACTTATGTCAGCTCGACAGCCAAGGCTGAAGAGTTGCAACACAGCATCACCGCCAAGGGCGGCAAGGCCCTGGCCATCAAGGCCGACAGCGCCGACGCCGACGCGATCCGCGGCGCTGTATCCGCCACGGTAGAAGCCTTCGGTCGCCTGGATATCCTGGTCAACAATGCAGGCGTACTGGCCGTCGCACCGCTGGCCGAGTTCAAACTCGAAGACTTTGACCAGACCCTGGCCATCAACGTACGCAGCGTGTTCATCGCCACCCAGGCCGCCGCCCGGCACATGACCGAAGGCGGTCGGATCATCAACATCGGCAGCACCAACGCCGATCGCATGCCCTTTGCCGGTGGCGGCCCGTACGCCATGAGCAAGTCGGCACTGGTCGGGCTGACCAAAGGCCTGGCCCGCGACCTCGGCCCGCAAGGCATCACCATCAATAACGTGCAGCCGGGGCCGGTCGACACCGACATGAACCCGGCCGAGGGTGACTTTGCGGAAAGCCTGATCCCGTTGATGGCCGTGGGTCGGTACGGCAAGGCCGAAGAGATCGCCAGCTTCGTCGCCTACCTCGTCAGCCCGCAAGCCAGCTACATCACCGGGGCCAGCCTGACCATCGATGGTGGCTTCGGCGCCTGATGCATATCTGTCAACTGCAATAACTGTGGGAGCGAGCCTGCTCGCGAAGAGGGAGTATCAGACACGTTGATGTTGTCTGAAACACCGCTTTCGCGAGCAGGCTCGCTCCCACATTTGCCAGAGTCATCCCGTCTTTTCAGCTAGGCCCACTCAAGCACAGGCAAACCAAAGGCGCCCGGCTCGAACGCCGTCAACGTACGAAGAATGCCATCGGCGTGTGCGTACCGGGCGTCGGCCATTGCCGCATCCGGAATCGCAATCGCCGTCATCCCCGCCGCTTTCGCCGCGGTGACACCAAAGGGCGAATCCTCGAACACCAGGCAATCCTCGGGCGCGACGCCCAGACGCCGCGCC
Source organism: Pseudomonas sp. GM33 (assembly GCF_000282295.1). Classification (NCBI taxonomy): domain Bacteria; kingdom Pseudomonadati; phylum Pseudomonadota; class Gammaproteobacteria; order Pseudomonadales; family Pseudomonadaceae; genus Pseudomonas; species Pseudomonas sp. GM33. The sequence goes on along the minus strand of NZ_AKJO01000040.1, from coordinate 23,018 downwards.
GCCGTCAGGAAGATATCCGGTGCCGGTTTGGCTGCCCCCACCTCGGGGTCATCGGCGGTGACGATGAAGTCGAACAAGGTGAACCAGTCGCGGTGCAGGGTGGTTTTCTGGCCGAACGACTGGCTCGATGAACTGGTACCCACGGCAATGGGAATGTGGTTGGCCTTCAGATGCCGTACCAGTTCCTGTGCGCCAGGCATTGCTTGCGCTGTAGGAAAACGCTCGCGCATCAGCGGTTCGCGGATCACCAGAAACTCTTCGGCGGTAATCGGCAGGTCGAGCGCTTCAACCACATAACGCGCCAGATCCCCTGCGCCCCGACCAATGATGTTCTGCTTGATGCTCCAGTCGAACGTGCGGCCGTAACGCGCGGCAATGATGGACGTGACTTCGGTGTAGATGCCCTCGGTGTCCAGCAGCAAGCCGTCCATATCGAAAATCACGGCCTTGATCGAGCCGAATGTTTTGAGCGGTGCATTCATCGCATCTGATCCGTTTTCCAAGGCATCCCGGGCGGCGCAGGTGAGGCCCGCACCCGAATGGATTAAAGGATTCAGCAGCATATCGAGCGCGGCTGTCTCAGAGCAACGATGAAATCCCGATCCACGCCGAATGGCTCTCGTAATTTAGCGATTCGCCCTACATCAAACGCCAACTTTCCCGACTTCTTTCCATGAAGATCCTACGCAGAGTCTCACGTCCTACATTCCGCCAAGCGAAAGTCTGCAGATGTTCGATCCCCAAAAGGTATTGGCATGTCCCGCCAGCGGTCCCCTGACACAGGCGCACAGGTTCGCCGCCTGCATCGATACCCTTGAGCGCTCTGCCCCCCACAACGGCCCGGTGTCGATGGTCACCGGTGAAGTATCGCTGGCACTGACGGACGGCACCCTCGACGGGATCTTGCCGTTCGACTTCACCCGCTTCTATCGCACCCGTGCCGTCGAACTCGACAGCGGGCTCGGTTTCGGCTGGCGGCACTCGCTGTGCCAGCATCTGGAATTCCACGGCGAGCAGGTGCTGTGGATCGACGCCGAAAACCGACGCACGACATTTCCATGGCCGACGACGGCGCGCCCGTTGATCCGTAACAGACTGTCGCGGGCGGCGATTTACCTCGGCGAAGAACCGGGCGAACTGATCCTCGCCCAGGCCGGCGACGTGGCGCGTTTTTTTCATTTCCGCGACGGCCGACTGACCGTGATCAGCGACGCCTACGACAACCGCCTGACGGTGCAGCGGGACGGCCTTGAACGGATTCAGCGCCTGGACAACGGCGCCGATCGTGCCTTGCTGCTGCGTTATGACCTCAAGCACCTGGTGGCCATCGACTATCAGGTGTTTCAGCGCTGCGGGCCCCAGGCGTACACCTGGCGCACCGAACAGACAGTGGCCAGCTACCGCTACGACGCGCGCCAGCGTCTGGTCGAGGTGACCAACGCCGCGGGTGAAAGCGAGCGTTATGACTACGACGAGCAGCACGTGATCCTGCAACGGCAACTGGCGGGCGGCGCGAGTTTCTTCTGGGCGTGGGAACGCTCCGGCAAAACCGCCCGCTGCGTCCATCATTGGGCCTCGTTTGAGCAGATGGAGGCGCGTTACACCTGGGACGATCAAGGCACCGTGACGATCAACAACGCCGACGGCAGCCAGGAGGTTTACGTTCATGACCCAAGCGCGCGACTGGTACGCCAGATCGGGCTGGACGGCGGCGAACGGCACAAGGCCTACGACAATCTGGGCCGGTTGATCTTCGAGCAGGACGCTCTCGGCGCCGTCACCCAATACCATTATGACGAAGCCGGGCGACTGATCACGCTACTTGCGCCGGATACGGCGCCCACGTCCTACAAGTATCACCACGGTTTCCTGCACACCCGCACCCGCGGTCGGGCGACGTGGAGCTACCAGCGCAATGCCCAGGGAGACATCACGGCCGTCACTGATCCCGACGGACAGATCACCCACTATGGCTACGACTCGCTGGGGCGCTTGCTGACGATCCGCTTTCCAGACCAGAGCATTCACCGGTTTGCCTGGAGCGCTCTGGGACAATTGCTGGAAGAAACCTTGCCCGATGGTTCTCAGCGCATGTTTTCCTACGATGCGTTAGGGCGGCGGATGACCGGGCAGGACGAACACGGTGCCATCACCCGTTATGAGTGGGATGCCGTCGGTCGACTGAGCCGGACCACGCTGCCCATGGGGGCCTGCCGTGCCTGGCGCTACAACGCCTACGGCCGGATCACCGCCGAGACCGACGAACTGGGACGGGTAACCCGTTACGAATACGCCGACGACCTGCACTTGATCAGCCGTCGGATCAACCCCGACGGCAGCGCGCTGAAGTACCGCTACGACCATGCGCAATTGTTGCTGACCGAGATCGAAAACGAGGTGGGCGAGACATACCGTCTGGACTACACACCGGGAGGATTGATCCAACAGGAAACCGCCTTCGATGGACGCCGCACCACCTACAGCTACGACCGCAATGGCCAATTGCTGAAGAAGACCGAGTTTGGCGACGACGGTTCGCAGCTGGTCACCGACTATCAGCGTGACAGCGCCGGGCGGTTACGGGTCAAAACCTTGCCTGATGGGGTCAGGGTCGAGTACCACTACGACACGCTCGGGCGACTGGTCAGCGTCAATGACGGTCGGGCCCCTCCCTTGCAGTTCGAATACGACCTTCAGGACCGACTGATCACCGAGCATCAGGGTTGGGGCATTCTGCGTTACGACTACGACGTCTGCGGTCGGCTCAAGTGCCTGCACCTGCCGGACGCCTGTATCCTCGTCTACCACCACGCCAAGGGAGGCGCCCTCACGTCCATCGACCTCAACGGCACACCCCTGACCCGCCATCGTTTTGTCGGCGGGCGCGAACAGCAGCGCCAACAAGGCCTTCTGCTCAGCGATTACGCCTACGACGGGCAAGGCCGTTTGCAGGCCCATGTCATCAACCAGAAACAACGAACGTTGTACTGCCGGAAGTATGCCTACAGCGCCAAGGGCAATCTCTTGAAGGTTACCGACAGCCGCCACGGTTCACGCCACTATCAATACGATGCACTCGACCGCCTGACCGGCGTACGTCACCCCCGCGACCAGTGCGCAGAGCACTTCACCCACGACCCGGCCGGCAACCTGTTGATCCACGGGCGTCCCGGCCCATGTGTTTATCAGGACAACCGCCTGCAGCGCAGTGGCAGTGGCAATGACGGCAGCTACTACGACTACGACGCCTTCGGCAATCTGATCCGCGAACGCCGCGGCCTGCCGCCCCAGGTCACCGAATACGCCTACGACAGCCAGCATCGCCTGATCGGCGTCAGTTCCCCGGACGGTAAAAGTGTCAGCTATTGCTACGACGCTTTCGGCCGGCGCATCCAGAAAACGGTTGATGGCTACACCACGCAATACTTCTGGCAAGACGACCGGCTGGTAGCTGAAAGCGGCACCCGGCACTACCGCAGCTACCTCTACGAACGCAGTGAGCCCGGCGAACCCGGTAGCTTCCGCCCGCTGGCGCTGCTCGACGGCAAAGGCCGGGCACACACCTGCCCGTACTACTATCAACTCGACCACCTCGGCACCCCGCAGGAACTGACCGGGCACGGCGGTGCGATCGTCTGGTCGGCCCAATACACCGCCCACGGCAAACTCCGCGAGTCGAGCGGCGAAGGGCTCGAACAACCTTTACGGTTTCAGGGGCAATACTTCGATACTGAGAGTGGACTGCACTACAACCGGCATCGCTATTACCATCCGGATTTCGGCCGCTTCCTGACGCCGGATCCGCTCAGGTCGGGCGGTGGGTTGAACCCATATCGGTACACCCGCAACCCGATGGGGTGGGTGGATCCGCTGGGATCGGGCGACCCCCTCGGCTCGATTCGCTCAGGAAGCATTCGAGCGCCGGATGTCCTCACCGCCGCGTCGAAGTAGCCGGGTCTCCCGAGCCATCGATATCTGCATCGCGCCGATCGTGCGGTTCTGCCTCGACACTTTCGTCGCTCTCGTCGCTCGGCACTTGCTCAACGCCGGCATCGTCGTCCGGCGGTCGTTGGTCGCGGCTCAAGGAATCGGTAGGTGACGGCAGCGGGTACTCCGGCGTTTCATCATCGTCGACGGTCTTTGGATCAGTGTTCATATCGCACCTCTCATCTGGCCTCAAGCGCAGGTCATGACATATCGAGGGCTGCGCGATGGACGCGTTCGACCCGGTAGACGATCGGTTGATTCGGCATCCGGCCTGAATCAGTCTTCGTCCTCTTCCTCAACATCAAACTCGATATTCCCCACATCGCCTGCGTCATCAGCATCGTTAAGCGGCACCGTCGCATCATCCATCAGCGATCCCGGATCTTCATTGCCGGGATCGTTGATGGATGGCTGGCCACTTGGGTCTTTGTCTTCCGTGCCTTCGGATTCCAGAGTCATGGTGTGCCTCACTCAATCAGTGATGCTTTTTGTGGTGCTTGTTCGAGTGTTTATGTCCGCCACCGGAATGGGAATGGCCACTGTCATCCCCCAGATCATTGCCGATCGCACCGCCGGCTGCACCGCCAAGACCGGCACCGATGGCCGATCCGGTCGAACCGCCAAGACTGTTGCCGAGCACCGATCCGCCCGCCGCGCCCAAACCACCGCCTACCGCCGCTTCGGTGCGATTGTGCTTGGGCGCGGCAACAGCACTGCCGGCCGCCCCGCCGACACCCGCACCAATCGCTGCGCCAGTACTGCCACCCACCTGGCCACCGACCACGTTGCCCAGCACCCCACCAAGACCACCGCCCACCGCAGCATCTCCATTACCGCCTGCCAGCGCCACCTGGGAGAGCAGCAATCCAAAAACAATCGCTGGCAACATCAATCGTCGAGTCATCAAGCTTGCGTTCTGTTTGCCGTCGGTTTTGGGGTTCATGGCACGCCTCGCATTCTTCAGGGGTATGGAAGATTTGAGCCGCTGCGGCGGAAATCGTTCATATATGAAAAAGCCCGGCATCAAGCCGGGCTTTTTCACATCTGGATCAGCATCAGTGACGCTTGTGACCGTTGGCCAGGTTGCTGCCTACGCCGCCGCCCAAGGCACCGCCCAGGCCTGCGCCGATGGTGGCACCGGAATTGCCACCCAGGCTTTTACCGATCACCGAACCACCGGCTGCGCCGACACCGCCGCCGATGGCAGCGCTGGTGCGATGACCTTTCTTGGCGGCAACTGCGCTGCCCGCCGCGCCAGCAACGCCCGCACCGATCACTGCGCCAGTGCTGCCGCCCATCTTCTGGCCGACCACGTTACCCAATGCGCCGCCCAAGCCACCACCCAGCGCGGCAGTACCGTCACCGGCCATTGCACCTTGAGCAACCAGAAGCCCCAGAACCAGAGCAGGCAGTGTTAAACGCATGACAAAAACCTCAAAAAATAGGGGTACACACAAAGGAGGCGAGATTGAATGCTTTTGCGCGGATAGAGTCCAGCACGCCGGTCCAACTTCGCGATTGGCGACGGTTGGACAGCAATTTTGGAAAAGGTTTTACGACGGGCAAAAAAAAGCCCGCTGGGGAAACGGGCCAGGTGTTGCTTTCTAACGGATGACTCGAGACTACGGAGGTTGTTGTGAAAAGTTTGTGAAAGATCGCCACTTTAAAAAATTAGTCATGAAAACCTTTCAGACATGAAAAACTCCGCTCAATGACGGGGTCTGCCTGCGTTCGCCTACTTCCTGACCGGTGCTGTCACCTTGGGCAGGAACTTGCCCTTCAGGACCCGGCACGCCCTGGTCTTGATCTTGTCGACCTCTGTCTGGTCCTCGCCGAAACTGGCCACATACTGGGTCTGGCCACACTGCACGCAATTGTTGATCGGAAACTCTGCGCCATCGTCCTCGATATACGGATCAGCCATCTCTTCACCCCTTTCAACGAGCGGGATCGACACCGGCAAGCCCTTTGCCTGAAAAATATCGACCGCCAAGGATTTTCAGACTAGCCGGTCACTAATGGACTTTCCGTTCGAATTTCCATGTGACCGACGAATGGCTGCGATCCCTCATCGCAACTTGACCGCTGTCCCGGTCACAAACACGACGACCATCCCGCCCTTGCCGGCCGGCATGCTGATCTCATAGTCAAGCCCCACCACCGCGTCCGCCTGAAGCGCCCGTGCCCGCTCCTTGATCTCATCGGTGGCCTGAATGCGTGCCTCCTTCAACGCTCGCTCCAGCGTCTGGGAGCGCCCGCCGAAAAAGTCGCGCATCCCGGCAAATACGTCACGAACAACGTTGATCCCTTGCACTGACTCGGCACTGACGATGTCCAGGTAGGCGGTGATTTGCCGGCCTTCAATGGAGTGGGTTGTAGTGGTGATCATTGCTGTTTATTCCTGTTCAGATATTCAGCCAGCGCATCAAACGCCGGCAAAATCACGGGATCATTGGCCGAGTTGCTGGCCACTGGGTGTGATGCGTAACGGACGAAGACTATCGTCACAGTCGCTATGAACCTGGCGGCATCACGAACACTTGCGGAGGATGGAGCATGATGTCGATTCCATTCGAAGAATTCGAAGAATCCAGACAGTCTAACAGCCGGCTCACCCTGTTCACTGCTTGCGTGGCCGATGCCAGAGTGCCCGACTGCTATGCTGAAAAGATCGGTTCCCTGCACTGGAGACCATCAGCATGGCGGCAGAAGGCAATCATTCCCCGTTCACTTGCAAGGCTATGGCCTACTCGGCTGCTGGCTTCCTTATCGCTTTGATCATTACCACAAAGCTGCTCGACACTTACTTCGAGCTGACGTTGTTGGCAGAGACCAAGGGCTGGCTGCTACGTACATGGAGTTGGCTTCAACTGGAAACGCCAATGCCGAACTGGTCGCTACTGATGGTTATCGGGGCTTTCGTCAGCATCCTGACGTTAGTGATTTACTACTACCGCAGCAACGACGGCGCCTACAGCGAGCTACATGAGATAGAGCGAAAAATTTACAAAAATAACAACCCACAGTTTCCACAGCTGACAGATAACCAAACGCTGCTGATGGAAGCTTTGGCGTATCACGCAAACTTCAGGAAAGTTGCAAACCTGGACTCGATTTGCAAGCTGGTCTCACTCAGCAAACTGGAAGTTGAAGAGGGTCTGAAGCAACTCCAGGCTAAACGTCTTGTGAATCAAAAAGTGACTCGGGGTACGTTCGGCGCCACCATTTTTGAACTTACCCTGGCAGGTAAAGACTATGCGCAAGAGCGGTTTGAGCTGACGTAGTGGAGACTCGGGAAGTGGCGGGATGTATTGATTGGCACAACTGAAAAAGAAAAACCCCCGCAAACCGTAAGCTTGCGGGGGTTTTCAGAATGTGGCGGTGAAGGAGAGATTCGAACTCTCGATACAGTTTCCTGTATACACACTTTCCAGGCGTGCTCCTTAAGCCACTCGGACACTTCACCGTATCTCTTCAAACATGTTCTGTCTGTCGAGGCGCGCTAATGTAGTCGAAAGCTTTTCCGATGGCAAACATTTTTTTCAGAATTTTCATGCGGTTAACGCGATTCAGCGTTTGCGCTCTCTCCGGGCCATGGCAAACCGGCCAATCTCCGGCTTCGTGCCCTCCTCTATATAGAGGGGAATGCGCAGCAGGCGCGGCGGGCTGCGCCTGGCGGGCGGGCAAAGGGTGACTGGCGGGTCAGTCACGGCGCTTTACCTGGCCTGCGGCGGTGGGTAACGTCTGCCCAACTTTATTGAAAGGAATAGCGTCATGAGTGAGTTGATTTCCTACCATCTCGAAGACGGTATCGCGACCCTGACCTTGAGCAATGGCAAGGTCAATGCCATCTCCCCGGATGTGATTGCCGAGTTCAACGCTGCGCTGGATCGGGCAGTGACTGATCGTGCGGTGGTAATCATTACCGGGCAGCCGGGCATTCTCTCTGGCGGTTATGACTTGAAGGTGATGACGGCGGGTCCTAGAGAAGCCGTGGCACTGGTGACCTCCGGCTCGACCCTGGCCCGCCGTCTGCTGTCGCACCCCTTCCCGGTGATCGTGGCGTGCCCGGGGCATGCGGTGGCCAAGGGTGCGTTCCTGCTGTTGTCGGCCGACTATCGCATCGGCGTAGACGGTCCGTTCAGCATTGGCCTGAACGAAGTGCAGATCGGCATGACCATGCACCACGCCGGCATCGAGATCGCCCGTGACCGTCTGAACAAAGTGGCGCTTCAGCGCTCGGTGGTCAATGGCGAGATGTTCAATCCACAAGGCGCCGTGGCTGCCGGTTTTCTGGATGTCGTGGTGTCGGCTGAAGAGCTGCAAGGCACGGCACTGACGGCGGCTCGTCAGTTGAAGAAGATCAACATGACCGCGCACAAGAACACCAAGTTGAAAGTGCGCAAAGCACTGCTGGAGGCCCTGGACAACGCGATCATCCAGGACCAGGAGCATCTGGGTTAAGCCCGTATCTGCTGCAACGAAAAGCCCGACCGTCGTGTCGGGCTTTTTCGTACCTGTCCTGGTTAAACACCTGTAACCGCTCTAGACCGCGTCTGACCCATTAATCGGAAACATCAGCACAAACATCGGCTATCTCTCAGTACTCTGGCAGCAATTGCCGAAAACAGTGCACATCCGTACACTGCGCCACCTTTTGTCCCGGTGGGGCCTGTAAATGCTGTTTTTGTTCCGTATGTCATTGATGGGCCTGCATTTTATCGTGGCAGGTGTGCTGGGTGTAATCCTCGGCCTGTGCCGGCCTTTCAACCCGGACAACAGCCGCCTGTGCGCACGCCTGTATGCGTGGCCGGCCATGTGTATTTTGCGTTTGCGGGTAAACGCAGAAGTCGGGCCGTTGATGGATAAACCTGACAGCTGTGTGATCATCGCCAATCATCAGTCCAACTACGACCTGTTCGTGTTTGGCAACGTGGTGCCCCGCCGTACCGTGTGCATCGGCAAAAAGAGCCTGAAATGGGTGCCTCTGTTCGGGCAGCTGTTCTGGCTGGCTGGCAATGTGCTGATCGACCGCGGCAATGCGCACAAGGCGCGCAAGTCGATGTTGACCACCACCCACACCCTGCAAAACAAAGACACCTCGATCTGGGTGTTCCCGGAAGGCACGCGCAACCTGGGTGAGGAGTTGCTGCCCTTCAAGAAAGGCGCCTTCCAGATGGCTATTGCCGCCGGGGTACCCATCGTGCCGGTGTGTGTCAGCAGTTACGTCAAACACATGCGATTGAACCGCTGGCGCAGCGGGAAAATCCTGATTCGCTCGTTGCCGGCGATTCCCACCGCCGGATTGAGCCTGGACGACATGCCCCTGCTGATTGCCCAGTGCCGCGAGCAGATGCGTGAATGCATCGAGTCGATGGACCGGCAACTGCAAGCCGCCTGAACAAGAAAACCCGCCTGGTGCGGGTTTTCTTTTGCCTGCGAGACTTTACCGGCGAACTCGGCAGATTTAACTGACTCTCAAACCCTTGCAGGGCTAAGCTGATCGACACTGCCATTGCATTTGTTGCCAATTGAAAGCTGCCAAGAAGAAGTGAATCACCATCATGGGTAGAGTTGTTGCTGCTGCGGTTTATAGCGCCGGTAAGAAAGTCACCAATATCACCCTCGACGAAGGTGCAGCCTGGGCGGCAAAGCCCGGGCACTTTGTCTGGATCGGTCTGGAAGAGCCGAACGCCCAGGAACTGAGCAATCTGCAACGCCAGTTCAACCTGCACGAACTGGCGATTGAAGACGCCCTGGAAAAGCACAGCCGGCCGAAGCTGGAAACCTTCGGCGATGCGCTGTTCATCGTTACCTACTCGCCGATTCGTAATGAAGGCAAACTCGAGTTCATCGAAACACATATCTTTGCGGGCAAGGGTTACATCATTACCGCACGCAACGGCCATTCGGCTTCCTACGCCTATGTCCGACAGCGCTGTGAGGCACGTCCGATTCTGCTGGAGCACGGAGAAGATTTCGTACTTTACGCCATCCTCGACTTCGTCATCGAAAACTACCAGCCAATGGGTGAAGCCATTCATGCTGAAATCGATGAGCTGGAACGCAACGTGCTGTGCAGTGCGCTGAATGAGCGTGACATTCAGAAACTTCATGGCTTGCGTCGGGATGTATTGCGCCTGCGTCGTTACGCGGCGCCGATGGTGGAGATTGGCGAGGAACTGCAAAAGCTGAGCTTCCCGTTCATCGACAAGAACATGCGTCCGTACTTTCGCGATGTGCAGATCCATGTAACGCGGCAGATGGAAGACCTCACGACCCTGGCGGATATTGCCAGCCAGACGATTGAGGTCGGAGTGCTGCTGGAGGCCTCTCGTCAGAGCGTGGTGCAACGCAAGTTTGCGGCCTGGGCGGCGATTCTGGCCTTTCCGACGGCGGTGGCGGGGATCTACGGGATGAACTTCCAGAACATGCCGGAGTTGAGCTGGCACTACGGGTATTTCGGAGTGCTGGGGTTTATTACGCTGGGCTGCGTGGGGTTGTGGGCGAGTTTCAAAAAGTCCGGCTGGTTGTAGGAGCGAGCTTGCTCGCGAAAAACCTGAGAGCACCGCGGGCTGTCAGGTTTGGCGCGTTATCGTTCACGACCTTCGCGAGCAAGCCCGCTCCCACATGTTGATCGCATTTCAATGTGGGAGCGGCGGTGCGGCGATCCGACTTGCTCGCGAAGCATTCAGGTTTTAAACAGCGGCCGGCTTGTGCGCGACAAACCGCATCATCCACTCTGCAACCGTAGTGCCGTGGTGCTCCTGCTCCAGGCTCGCAATGCCTTTGGAGTAGATCTGCTGGCCCAGCGCATCCTGACGAATCTCCAGAAGGGCGCGGGAGTAGTCGTGGATGAACTCCGGATGCCCCTGGAAGCACAGCACCTGATCGTTGATGTGATAGGCGGCATAAGGGCAGAAATCGCTGGAGGCGATGACCGTGGCGTTTTCCGGCAGCGACGTGACTTGATCCTGGTGGCTGATCAGCAGTGTCAGTTCCTCGCGCACCGGGCTCATCCATGGCGCCTTGGCAGCCAGTTTGTAGTTGTGGGTGCCGACACCCCACCCCTGGGTCGCACGCTCACTCTTGCCACCGAGCAGCAATGCCAGCAACTGATGACCGAAGCAGACGCCGAGCAACTTGTCGCCACGCTCGTAGCGGGTCAACAGGTACTTCTTGAGGGTTTCGATCCACGGGTCGGTGCCGAAGGAATCGGCCTTGCTGCCCGTCACCAGGTAGGCGTCGAATGTCAGGTCGTCGCTTGGGTATTCACCCTGCACCACGTTGTAGACCGTGAACTCGGCGGCAATCGGCTGCTGCGAAAACAGGTGTTTGAACATCTGCCCGTAGCCCTGATATTGGTCAACCAATTCCGGACGCAGGTGGTCGGTTTCCAGAATGCAGATGCGTAACGACATAAAAAATACCTGACACGTGATGGGAATAATGCACACCCCAGAGCCTGCCTCGAAACACAGTGACAAGGCAAGCCCCGAAATGTGTCATCGCGCCCTTAGAAGGCCTCCCCTTTCGCCGCTTTTTCCAGGAGCAGCGCAGGCGGCGCGAACCGTTCGCCATATTGCTTGGCCAGGTACTGGGCGCGCGCGACAAAGTCCTGTACGCCGTACTGGTTGATGAACTGCAGTGCACCGCCGGTCCAGGCGGCGAAACCGATGCCGAAGATCGAGCCGACGTTGGCGTCCGCCGTCGAGGTCAACACGCCCTCCTCCACACAACGCACGGTTTCGATGGCTTGCACGAACAGCAGGCGATCACGCACATCCACTGGCGAAATCTGCCCGTCGGCTTTCTCGAAGCGTTTTTTCAACTCCGGCCACAGGTGTTTCTGGCCCCCCACCGGATACTCATAGAAACCGCCACCGGCCGCCTTGCCCGGACGCTTGAACTCATTGAGCAGCAAGTCGATGACGGCAAACGCAGGATGTTCTGTCAGCGGCTTGCCTTCTGCTTGCAGGTCCTTGGCCGTTTGCAGGCGGATATGGCTCATCAGGCTGAGGGAAACTTCGTCAGAGATCGCCAGCGGTCCAACAGGCATGCCGGCCTTGCGTGCTTCAGTCTCGATCATCGCCGCACTCACACCTTCGCCCAGCATGGCAATGCCTTCGTTGGTGAAGGTGCCGAACACCCGCGACGTGAAGAAACCGCGGCTGTCGTTGACCACAATCGGGGTTTTCCTGATTTGCAGGACGTAATCGAATCCGCGGGCCAGGGTTTCGTCGCTGGTGTTGGCACCCTTGATGATTTCCACCAGCGGCATTTTTTCCACGGGGCTGAAAAAATGCAGGCCGATGAACTTGCCCTGGTCGGGCACGGCGCACGCCAGGCCGCTGATCGGCAAGGTCGAGGTGTTGGACGCGATCACCGTGTCCGCGCCGACGACCTTCTGCGCAGCCAACGAGACTTTGGCCTTCAGGTCACGATCCTCGAACACCGCCTCGATGATCAGGTCGCAACCGGCCAGGTCAGCATCGTTTTCGCTGGTTTGAATGCGCGCCAGCACCGCGTCACGTTGCTCGATGCTCATTTGTCCGCGAGCGACTTTCTTGTCCAGCAGCGCTGCCGAATGCGCCTTGCCCTTCTCGGCTGCGGCGAGGTTGATGTCCTTGAGTACCACATCGATACCCGCCGACGCGCTGACAAACGCAATGCCGGCGCCCATCATCCCGGCGCCGAGCACGCCGACCTTGCGGGTGACATAAGGCGCAAAACCTTGCGGCCGCGAGCCGCCGGCGTTGATTTCGTTGAGCTGGAACCAGAATGTACCGATCAGGTTTTTCGAAACCTGGCCGGTGGTCAGTTCGGTGAAGTAGCGGGTTTCGATCAGGTGCGCGGTGTCGAAATCAACCTGCGCGCCCTCGACCGCTGCGCACAGGATTTTCTCCGGCGCGGGCATCGTGCCCTGGGTTTTGCTGCGCAGGATAGACGGGGCAATCGCCAGCATCTGGGCGACTTTCGGATTCGACGGTGTGCCGCCCGGAATCTGATACCCCTTCACATCCCAGCGTTGTACCGCCACCGGGTTGGCGAGAATCCACGCCCGCGCCTTGGCCAGCAGATCTTCGCGGTCGGTCGCCAGCGCGTCGATCAAACCCGCTTGCAATGCCTGTTGCGGCCGCACCTTCTTGCCTTCCAGCAGGTACGGCAGGGCTTTTTCGATCCCGAGCATGCGCACCATGCGCACCACGCCACCACCGCCCGGCAGCAGGCCGAGGGTGACTTCCGGCAGGCCGAGTTGCACCGCAGGATGATCCAGCGCCACCCGATGATGGCAGGCCAGGCAGATCTCCCAGCCGCCGCCGAGTGCCGCGCCGTTGATCGCCGCAACCACCGGTTTGCCCAGGGTTTCCAGGGTGCGCAACTGCCCCTTGAGGGTCAGCACCATGTCGTAGAAGGCTTTGGCTTCGGGCTTGCCGACCTTGATCAATTCATTGAGGTCGCCGCCGGCAAAGAAGGTTTTCTTGGCCGACGTGATGATCACACCGGCGATGTCGTCCTTGTCGCCTACCAGGCGCGAGACGCAGTCGGCCATGGCCTCGCGGTACACCGCGTTCATGGTGTTGGCGCTCTGGCCCGGCAGGTCGATGGTCAGGACGACAATGTGGTCCTGATCTTTTTCGTAACGAATGGCTTCGCTCATAACGGGGTTCCTTGAAGTCCGGGCTCAGAGGCGTTCGATGATGGTGGCAATGCCCATGCCGCCGCCGACACACAGGGTCGCCAGGCCATAACGCAGGCGTCGGGCTTCCAGTTCATCCAGCAGCGTGCCGAGAATGGCGCAACCGGTGGCGCCCAGCGGGTGGCCCATGGCGATGGAACCGCCGTTGACATTGACCTTGTCCGGGTCGACCGCCATGTCCTTGATGAATTTCAACACTACCGAAGCGAACGCCTCGTTGACCTCGAACAGGTCGATGTCTTCGACCCGCAGCCCGGCCTTGGCCAACGCCTTGCGGGTCGCCGGCGCCGGGCCGGTGAGCATGATGGTCGGGTCGGTACTGGTGACCGCCGTGGCGACAATCCGAGCCCGGGGCTGCAGCCCCAACTCTCGACCCTTGGCTTCGGAGCCGATGAGAATCAACGCCGCGCCATCGACAATCCCGGAGCTGTTGCCCGGAGTGTGAACATGATTGATCCGTTCGACATGGCTGTAGACCCGCAGCGCGGTGGCATCGAACCCCATCTGCCCCATCATCTCGAAACTCGGCTTGAGCTTGCCCAGGCCTTCCAGGGTCGATTCGGCGCGAATGAACTCATCGTGATCGAGCAGGATGATGCCGTTCTGGTCCTGCACCGGCACCAGCGACTTGTTGAACGAACCGTCGGCCCGCGCCCGCGCTGCCTTCTGCTGGGAATGCAGGGCGTAGGCATCGACGTCCTGACGGCTGAAACCTTCAAGGGTGGCGATCAGGTCGGCACCCACCCCTTGCGGAGTGAAATGGCTGTGCAGGTTGGTCGCCGGGTCCAGCGCCCAGGCGCCGCCATCGCTGCCCATCGGCACCCGTGACATCGACTCGACACCACCGACCACCACCAGATCCTCGAAACCGGAACGCACTTTCATTGCGCCAAGGTTGACCGCCTCCAGCCCCGAAGCGCAGAAACGGTTGATTTGTACCCCCGCCACACTGACATCCCAATCGGCCACCTGGGCGGCGGTCTTGGCGATGTCAGAACCTTGATCGCCAATCGGCGTCACGCAGCCGAGCACCACGTCATCGACCTGGCTGGTGTCCAGCGCCGTGCGCTGCTGCAGCGCGCTGAGCAAACCGGCCACCAGGTTCACCGGTTTGACACTGTGCAAGGCGCCGTCGGCCTTGCCTTTGCCACGGGGTGTGCGTAATGCGTCGAAAATCAATGCTTGGGTCATGACGTCCTCGAACCGCAGTGCAGGAGAGTAAAGGCAGAGCGCCCACTCTTGGCCCGAGCCGCGTTTGATTCAATGACCGCAGCGCTCACAGATGTTGACGCACACGCTCAGACGGACGGTCGTGAACGAGCGGATTAACCGATTCAGGACACCAAGCTGTCTAGCCAAAGGGCGGCAAAGAAGCTGGCAATAGGCCTCATGCCTTTTTTAAAGCAAATCGCAACCTCACCATATGAAATGGATCTAAACCAAGCGCTGCGCGGCCTCTAAGGTGAACTTGTACGAAGTTGTCGTCGGGTTTTGCCGAGGCGCTCGTCACTACAGGAAGTGCAACGCGCTGCCATCACGGAGCTATGCAGGCAGGCATCAGGAAATAACAATAAAGGCGGTCAAGCCATGTTCAAACAATCGAAAGTACGTCAAGCCGGGCTCATCCTTTTTGCCACCACGCTGTTGTTGATACTGCCGAACCTGACCAAGGTCCTCGGCTAGTCGCGTCCAAGAGATACGGCGTCACAGTTTTTGAATTGCCACTATCAAAATGTGACTGGCCCGCTACCCGGGCCAGCGTGGCTGTGCCACCCTTCATGGCACTTCCACGACAAGGACGGCAATCAATTTGAAAATGCTTATTCTGCTCGGGGCCCTGCTGTTCGGCTCGCCCCTTTATGCCGCACAGCTGAATCTGGAGCTGGGCGCGAACAGTCGCACCTGGCAGACGGAGGAATTGCTCAAGCATCCCCAGGTGCAAACCCTCAACATCAGCAACGACGTTTCCTACAAAAGGGACATGAACTACCGCGCCGTGCCTCTGTCCGCCCTGCTGACCGGCATCAAGCCTGACGACCACCTGCAAGCCGTGGCCCTGGATGGCTTTGCCGCCGAGATGGCCGCGGCGCCGCTTCTCAATACCCAAGGGGCGCGGGCCTGGCTGGCAATTGAAGACCCGGCCAAACCGTGGCCAGCGCTAGCGGAAGGCAAGCCGGGTGCCGGACCGTTCTACCTGGTCTGGACCGATCCGCAGGCCGGCAACATCAGCCCCGAGCAATGGCCGTTCCAGGTGGCGAGCATCAAGCGCCTGGCGCCCGTGGCCGAGCGCTTCCCTGCCCTGCTGCCTGATCCGTCCCTGAAGGCCGATGATCCGGTGAACAAGGGTTTTGCGTTGTTCCAGAAGAACTGCCTGGCGTGCCATCGACTCAATGGTGCCGGGGATGCGCAGTTCGGGCCGGACCTGAATATTCCATACAACCCGACCGAGTATTTCGGCGCGGACTTCCTCAAGCGCTACATTCGCGATCCACAGAGTTTGCGCCAATGGCCACAGGCGAAGATGCCCGGGTTCTCGGCCGAGGTGTTGCCGGATGGGGATCTGGGGATGCTGGTGGGGTATTTGCAACATATGGTCGGGCGCAAGATTCAGCACTAGCACTGACATGATCCCTGTGGGAGCGAGCTTGCTCGCGATAGCGGTGTGTCAGTCACGGTAGTATCGACTGAAAGGTCGCCATCGCGAGCAAGCTCGCTCCCACAGGCTTTTGCAGACCTCTAGTTATTGCTGCTGCACCGAAATCACTGGCGCGGGCGTCGGTGATACCAGCACCTTCGCGTGCATCTGCTCGCACCCGCCGCCCCGGCGCATCCCGCGTACCGGGCAGGCATCCAGATAATCCAGACCCACCGCCAGTTTCAGGTGACGCTCCGGCCGGGCCAGTTCGTTGGTCACGTCGAAGCTGTACCAGGCGTCATCCAGCCAGGCTTCGGCCCAGGCGTGGCTGGCCAGGTGTTCGCTGCTTTCGCTGTACAGATAGCCCGACACATAACGTGCAGGAATGCCCAGGCTGCGGGTGCAGGCAAGAAATGCATGGGTATGGTCCTGACAGACGCCGGAGCGTCCGGCAAAGGCCTGGGCCGCGCTGGTGTCCACTTCCGTGGAACCGGGTGTGTAGGTCATATGCTGGTTGAGTCCATGCATCAGATCGATCAACGCCGTGCGGTCGCGGCGTTGCTTGCATTCCTTCTCGGCGAACGCACGCAGGGCGCCATCGGCTTCAGTCAATCGGGTGAACCGCAGAAACGGCAGTGCCGACTGACTCTCGTGTTCGGCCTCACGTAATTCATCGATATCAACCTGGCCGCGGGCACCGATGATGATCGCCTCGTGGGGCTCATCCATGGTCAGCACATGCAGAATATTGCCGAACGGATCGAGTTGCGCCCGCACCGGACGCGGCAGGTCGAGCTGCCAACTGAGCACGTGCTGGCGCTCGCTGTCGTGGGGCGTTAGCCGCAGGTACTGGATGCTCGCCCGCACCTTGTCTTCGTAGTGATAGGTGGTCTCGTGGCTAATGGAAAGTCTCATGCGGCCTCCAGATAAGAACTGTGAATCGCGTTACCCAACTGGCGCACCAGCGGGATGAACTCGGTCAGCCAGGCGTGCAGGCCTTCTTCGAGAATTTCATGGATGCCGGTGTAGCGCAGGCGCGCGTCCATTTCTGCCGCCAGGCGCTGCGCCGGACGACCGTTGGCCCCCGGCAATTGCGCGAGGATCTGGTCGATTTCTTCGGTGCAGGCGCGCAGGGATCGCGGTACATCGGCGCGCAGCAACAGCAATTCGGCAACATGGCGGGCGCCAGGGGCGTCACGGTAGATTTCCGTGTAGGCCTCGAACGATGACAACGCCCGCAACAACGCGCTCCACTGGTAATACGCGTGAGCGGTGCCATCGCTGACCGCTTCGGCCTGGTCGCCGGCCATTTCGTAGCGGGCATCGAGCAGGCGCAAGGTGTTGTCCGCCCGTTCGATGAAGGTCCCCAGACGAATGAAGCGAAACGCATCGTTACGCATGATGGTGCCGTAGGACGCGCCCCGGAACAGGTGGGAACGTTCCTTGATCCACTCGCAGAAACGGCTCATGCCGTAGCGACTGAGGCCCTGTTCGGCGATACCGCGAATCTCCAGCCAGGTGGCGTTGATGTTTTCCCACATGTCGGCGGTGATGCGCCCGCGCACCGCATGGGCGCTGGCCCGCGCCGCACCGAGGCAGCTGTAGATGCTCGCCGGGTTGGCCGCATCCAGGGCGAAAAAATGCAGCAACCGTTCGGCATGCAGTTCGCCATGGCGCTCCAGGTAATCGTCCAGGGTGCCGGTGATCAACAGCGGCATGGCCAATTCGTGCAAACCGTCTCCACGGCCGTCTTGCGGCATCAGCGACAGCGAATAACTGATGTCGAGCATCCGTGCGAGGTTTTCCGCCCGCTCCAGGTAACGCGACATCCAATACAAATCCGAGGCAGTTCTACTTAACATGGCAGGCTTCCTTTAATCCTCGACCACCCAGGTGTCCTTGGTTCCGCCACCCTGGGAGGAGTTGACCACCAGGGAACCTTCGCGCAGGGCGACACGGGTCAAGCCGCCGGGCACCACCCGGGTCTCACGACCCGACAGGACAAACGGCCGCAAGTCGATGTGGCGTGGCGCAATACCGTTTTCGACAAAGGTCGGACAGGTCGACAGCGACAGCGTGGGTTGTGCGATATAGGCATGGGGCTTGGCGATGATCCGCGCACGGAAGGCTTCGATTTCCGCCGCCGTCGCCGCCGGCCCCACCAGCATTCCGTAACCGCCGGAGCCCTGGGTTTCCTTGACCACCAGTTCTGGAAGATTGGCCAGCACGTGGGAAAGTTCAGACGGATTACGGCACTGCCAGGTTGGCACGTTCTTCAGGATCGGCTCTTCATCAAGGTAGAAACGGATCATGTCGGTCACGAACGGATACACCGATTTGTCGTCCGCCACCCCCGTGCCGATGGCATTGGCCAACACCACGTTGCCGGAACGGTAGGACGACAGCAGCCCCGGTACGCCGAGCATCGACTCCGGGTTGAAGGCCAGCGGATCGAGGAAGGCGTCGTCGAGACGACGATAAATCACGTCGACCGCTTTCGGCCCGTCGGTGGTGCGCATGAAGACCTTGTCGTCTCGCACGAACAGGTCCGCACCTTCCACCAGTTCCACACCCATTTCCCGCGCCAGAAACGCATGCTCGAAGAACGCGCTGTTGAAGCGGCCGGGGGTCAGCACGACCACGCTGGGGTTATCGATGGGGCTTGAGCTTTTCAGGGTATCGAGCAACAGGTTCGGGTAGTGGTCGATGGGGGCGATGCGTTGCGCCGCGAACAGTTCGGGGAACAGGCGCATCATCATCTTGCGGTCTTCGAGCATGTAGCTGACGCCGCTCGGTGTGCGCAGATTGTCTTCGAGCACGTAGTAGGTGCCGTCGCCGTCGCGCACCAGGTCGACGCCGGAGATGTGCGAGTAGATATCGCGGTGCAGGTCCAGTCCCTGCATCGCCAACTGGTATTGCTCGTTGGCCAGCACCTGCTCGGCCGGAATGATGCCGGCCTTGATGATGCGTTGCTCGTGATACAGGTCGGCGAGGAACATGTTCAACGCCTTGACCCGCTGGATGCAGCCGCGCTCGACGACCCGCCATTCGCTGGCGGGGATGCTGCGGGGGATGGTGTCGAAGGGGATCAGGCGCTCTGTGCCCTGCTCGTCCCCGTAGAGCGTGAAGGTAATCCCGGCGCGATGAAACAGCAGATCGGCCTCGCGTCGCCGTTGTGCCAGAAGCTCGTCAGGCGTCTCGGCCAGCCAACGGGCAAACTCCCGATAATGCGGGCGGACCTGGCCGCCGGCATCGTACATCTCATCAAAATAGGTGCGGATCATGCCGTACTCCTTGTCACTCGGACGTCCAGACCTTCGCAAGGCCCGTGCCAGCGGCATAAACGCTTTGATATCAATCAGTTGGATAATCAATGCGCAACTACCGCACCATTCCTGTGCGGCAAATGCTCCAATCTGATCGCCCCCGCTTCATTGCAAGGCGTGGCTATCGCCTATCACCAGCATAGCCAGAGTTGATTTCACTGCCTGGTAACGGGTGCGGATAATCCAGGCATTCGCTGAAAAGCCCACCGAACTTCCCTTTTAGCCGCCTGCTCAGGCGGCTTTTTTTTGACTTCTTGAAACAAGATCAAAAGATCGCAGCCTTCGGCAGCTCCTACAGGGTATGTGCGATCCTTTGATCTTCAACATCCAAAAACGAAAACGGCCAACCCGAAGGTCAGCCGTCAATACCGGTTGTCACTGTTCATAAGCCTATGCGAGTCGCCCTCGTACCTCCTGTTTCACACCCCAGCCTTCGATAATGCCGCCCAACGGCTCGACTACCGCTTCGAAACCCTGTTCGAAGTCGCCGATATCGTCGTAGGTGGCATACATGACTTTGCACAACTCCAGCGCCCAGGCGCCGTCGTCGCGCACACTGACTTGCGCATCCAGGGATTCACCACGGTGGAAATGACCTGCCGCCCTGCGTGCCCGCTCCTCATCCGGGAAAATGGCGTAGAACTCGATGGGATGAAACCGCGAAAAGTCAAAACCGCCTTCTTTCATGCGGCGCAACACGCTGCTGCTGATGTCTTCTTGATAGGCTGTGCTCATGAAACGTCCTCCTCAAAACGATGGATAGACTTTCCGTACTCCCTCACCCGCAACCGAACAGCGCGAGCGACGGCAACCGATGTGCCGGCGGGAAACAAGCATGGAGCTGACAAGACCAGACCTTAGCGATTCATTCGCTGATCTCGCTTGCAGAGTAGCCTCAAGATAGAGCCTCTGCCAAGGCCTGGATGTGAATGCGACAGGTGCCGTTCAGATTGGAGTAATGCCGAGGATTTGAATGCTGTTCTGGGACTTGAGCTCTTTGACGCTCGCATCGGCGGTCCGCCCTTCCAGATCGTTCAGATCCAGTTCGGCAGCGACAGGAAGAAGCCGGGACTTGATGAGCTTGGCGGCACGCTCGTTGTCCGGGCGCTCGGCCCACTCGAAGACCTCGTCGACGGTTTCGCCATGATCATCCACGAAAGTGATTTTCCACTTTTGCATTGATGCCTCCTCGATAAAACCCATGGATGGGCTTACACATATCTGGACTTTGACATCGGGTGATCGTTCAAACGTATTGCGTAGGAGCTGCCGCAGGCTGCGATCTTTTAAAAAGCCAGATCAAAAGATCGCAGCCTGCGGCAGCTCCTACACAGGGGTAGCGCTTTAGTCGTTGCTGGGCTTGTTCACAGCTTGCAACACGTATTGCGGCAGGGCGAACGCGCCGATGTGGATTTCAGGATTGTAGTAGCGAGTGACGATGCCGCTGCCCGTGAAACGCTGTTGCAGGGTTTCGCGGGACAACTTGCGATAAGCGGTATCGGTCGCGCCCCAGGCGAAGGTCATCGAGCCGCCGATGTAGGTCGGCACGGCGGCCTGGTAGAAGTGCCAGTCCGGGAACAGGCTGCGCAGGCGACCGGCGGTCGTCTTCACTTCTTCGATCTGCATGAACGGCGTGCCGTTCTGGGTCACCAGGATGCCGCCTTCGTTCAGGCAGCGGTGGCAAGCCTGGTAAAAGTTTTCCGAGAACAGCACTTGGCCCGGCCCGATCGGGTCAGTGGAGTCGGAAATGATCACGTCGAACTTTTCAGTGGTGGTGGCGACGAAACGCATGCCGTCGTCGATTACCAGGTTCAGGCGTGGATCATCGAATGCACCCTTGGAGTGATTCGGCAGGAACTCCTTGCACATGTCGACCACGGTGCCGTCGATCTCGACCATGGTGATGTGCTCGACACTGCGGTGCTTGGCCACTTCACGCAACATGCCGCCGTCGCCGCCGCCGATGATCAGCACGCGCTTGGCGGTGCCATGGGCGAGGATCGGCACGTGGGTCAGCATTTCGTGGTAGATGAATTCGTCGGCTTCGGTGGTCTGGATCACGCCATCCAGCGCCATCACACGGCCCATGCGCGGGTTCTCGAAGATCACCAGGTGCTGGTGTTCGGTGCGCACTTCGTGCAGCAGTTTTTCCATGCGAAAACGCTGGCCGTAGCCTTCGTAGAGGGTTTCCAGGTAGTCGCTGGTCGGGGTGTTGCTCATGGGAAGTGCTCCGATGAATGCGGGTGGCAACGGACGGTTACCCGCCCATGATGGCCATTCGTTCGTCTCGAATGGCCGGGAAAGGCGCGCATTCTACGTCGCGGAACATGACAGGTCGAACCTCACTTGTTCGACTTGCCAGAATCCCGTGGGAGCGGGCTTGCTCGCGAAGGCGTAGTGCCAGTCACTATTGATGTTGACTGACTCACCGCTTTCGCGAGCAAGCCCGCTCCCACAGGTTCAGTGCCGCTTGTTCAGGCCCGTACATTGCCCCGCGGCCCGGCGATGGCCCAGATGATCAGCCCCAGCACCGGCAACAGGGCGATCAACAGTACCCAGAGGACTTTCATCCCGGTCTCGGCGCTGCTTTTGAATACGTTGATGATGGCCCAGATGTCCAGGACAAAAATGATCAAGGCAACCAGGCTGTTGAACGTGGAACCCATGGTGACGCTCCTGAAGAGTGATTTGCCCTCTTAGGATAGACGGTCGTCACGAGGGTTCCCTTTGATTTGACAGTATTTGGCTATCAGACGTGGATCGCCACTTTCAGGGCTTCCAGGGCGGGCGCGGCTGCGATGCCCGCTTCTGCACACAACTCCAGCACGCGGGGCACGTCATTGCCGTACACCAGCACTACCTGCAATTCGTCATCGAGCAACTGGCTGAAGTTCATCAGCGTGTAGCCCCCGTTTTCCTTGTTCAGGCTGCTCATTTGCACCTGGATGCGGTTGAGCGCGGTCAAGGCTTCAGTCTTGGCCAGTTGCTTGGGCTTGAGATTGAACACCACGCCTGGGCCGAACGAGGCGACGATCTGCGCGAACAGGTCCATGTAGGTGTCAGCCTGGAACAGCACCGTTTCCGGCAGGCTGCCGACCACCACCCACTCACCCAACGGGATCGGGAAGGTTTCGTCGTAGTTGATGTCCGGATTGGCGGTCAGAAAAGCCTGCGGGTCGGCGTAGGCCTGGGCCGCTTCCTCGGCGATCTTGAGGATTTCGTCTTCGCCCATGCACCCGGAGCTGATTTTGCTGATGAGTTCGACGAGTGCGGCTTTCATGGGGAGGATCCTGTAGCGAGGTGAATTTTGAGGGCGCGAAGGATACCGCAAGGATAGATTCGAATGCCCAAAAAAGATCGCAGCCTTCGG
>NZ_AKJO01000039.1:0-26551 GCF_000282295.1 Pseudomonas sp. GM33 | reverse complement strand
TCTGCCGTCAAGCACTGATTTTCACAAATCTGTCATATAGGTCAAAAAAGCCTCTAAAACAAAAAGGCCGACCCAATGGGTCGGCCTTCTACGCCCTTCTACTTACAAGCTAGGGAACGCGAACTGCGAAGCTTCATGGCTCGCCCGCTGCGGCCAGCGCTGGGTGATGGCCTTGCGACGGGTATAGAAACGCACACCATCCGGGCCGTAGGCGTGCAGGTCGCCGAACAGCGAACGCTTCCAGCCGCCGAAGCTGTGATACGCGACCGGCACCGGCAACGGTACGTTGACACCGACCATGCCGACTTCGATCTCGTCGCAGAACAACCGCGCCGCTTCGCCGTCACGGGTGAAGATGCAGGTGCCGTTGCCATACTCGTGATCATTGATCAGTTGCATGGCTTCTTCCAGGCTGTTGACCCGAACAACGCACAGCACCGGCCCGAAGATCTCTTCTTTATAGATACGCATCTCTGGTGTGACGTTGTCGAACAGGCAACCACCCAGGAAGAAGCCGTCTTCATGACCGGCCACGGTCAGGCCACGACCATCCACCACCAGCGTCGCGCCGGCGGCTACGCCGTCTTCTACATAACCGCTGACTTTGTCACGAGCCTGGCCAGTCACCAGAGGGCCCATGTCCAGCCCGCAGGAAGTACCGGCACCGATTTTCAGCGCCTGGATTTGCGGAACCAGTTTGGCCACCAGGGCGTCTGCGACCTGGTCACCGACACACACGGCCACGGAGATCGCCATGCAGCGCTCACCGCAAGAACCGTAAGCCGCGCCCATCAGTGCGCTGACAGCGTTGTCCAGATCCGCATCCGGCATCAGCACGGCGTGGTTCTTCGCCCCACCCAGGGCCTGAACGCGTTTGCCGCGCTTGGTGCCTTCGGAGTAGATGTATTCGGCAATCGGCGTAGAACCGACAAAGCTCAGCGCCTTGACTTCCGGCGCTTCGATCAACGCATCCACCGCCGTCTTGTCGCCGTGCACCACGCTCAGTACGCCTTTAGGCAAACCGGCTTCCAGCAGCAACTGGGCAATCAGCAGCGTCGAGCTCGGGTCACGCTCGGACGGCTTGAGGATGAAGCAGTTGCCGCAGACGATCGCCAGCGGGTACATCCACAGCGGCACCATGGCCGGGAAGTTGAACGGCGTGATGCCGGCGACAATGCCCAACGGCTGGAAGTCAGACCAGGCATCGATGTTCGGGCCGACGTTGCGGCTGTACTCGCCCTTGAGGATTTCCGGAGCCGCGCAAGCGAACTCGACGTTCTCGATGCCGCGCTTCAGTTCACCGGCAGCATCTTCCAGGGTCTTGCCGTGCTCTTCGCTGATCAGTTGCGCGATACGAGCTTCGTTCTGCTCCAGCAGTTGCTTGAAGCGGAACATCACCTGGGCACGCTTGGCCGGCGGCGTGTTGCGCCAGGCCGGGAATGCAGCCTTGGCCGCGTCGATGGCGCTCTGGATGGTTTCGCGGGTCGCCAGCGGCAACTTGTGAATAGCCTGGCCGGTAGACGGGTTGAACACATCAACCGCGCGACCGTTCTCGGTCACCAGTTCGCCATTGATCAAATGCGGAATAACGCTCATGGAAGCTCCTGAAAAGTTGTCCACAGGCGCCCGTTCCCGGACGCCCGTTGTTTATAGGTATATAGAAGGAGAAATCAGTCGATCTTGCTCAGCACTTCGCCGACCGCGTCGAACAGACGATCCAGGTCCTGCGGCTTGCTGTTGAAGGTTGGGCCGAACTGCAGGGTGTCGCCGCCGAAGCGTACGTAGAACCCGGCTTTCCACAGCGCCATGCCGGCTTCGAACGGACGCACGATCGCATCGCCGTCACGTGGTGCGATCTGGATCGCACCGGCCAGGCCGAAGTTGCGGATGTCGATAATGTTCTTGGTGCCTTTGAGGCCGTGCAGCGCATTTTCGAAATGCGGTGCGACTTCGGTCACGCTCTGTACCAGATTTTCCTTTTGCAGCAGGTCGAGTGCTGCCAGGCCCGCCGCGCAAGCCACCGGGTGTGCCGAATAGGTGTAGCCATGGGGGAACTCAACCGCGTATTCAGGCGTCGGCTGATTCATGAAGGTCTGGTAGATCTCGGAGCTGGCGATCACCGCGCCCATCGGGATCGCGCCATTGGTGACTTGCTTGGCAATGCACATCAGGTCCGGGGTCACGCCGAAGGTGGTGGCGCCGAACATGGTGCCGGTACGGCCGAAACCGGTGATCACTTCGTCGAACACCAACAGGATGTTGTGCTGGTCGCAGATTTCACGCAGACGCTTGAGGTAACCCTGCGGCGGAACCAGCACGCCAGCGGAACCGGCCAATGGCTCGACGAATACCGCCGCGATGTTAGACGCATCGTGCAGTTCGATCAGCTTGAGCAGTTCGTCAGCCAGGGCGATGCCACCCTGCTCCGGCATGCCACGGGAGTAGGCGTTGCTTGCCAGCAGAGTGTGCGGCAGGTGGTCGACGTCCATCATCGCCTGACCGAACAGTTTGCGGTTGCCGTTCACGCCGCCGAGGCTGGTGCCGGCGATGTTCACACCGTGGTAGCCACGGGCACGGCCGATCATCTTGGTTTTGGTCGATTGGCCTTTCAGGCGCCAGTAGGCACGGACCATCTTCACAGCAGTGTCAGCACACTCGGAGCCCGAGTCGGTGAAGAACACGTGGTTCAGGTTGCCCGGGGTCAGGTCGGTGATTTTTTCGGCCAGCTGGAACGACAGCGGATGACCGTACTGGAAGCCTGGCGAGTAATCGAGCGTGCCCAGTTGCCTGGCGACCGCTTCCTGGATTTCCTTGCGGGTGTGGCCGGCACCACAGGTCCACAGACCCGACAGCGAGTCATACACCTTGCGGCCCTTGTCGTCGATCAGCCAGCTGCCTTCGGCGCCAACGATCAGGCGCGGGTCGCGCTGGAAGTTACGGTTGGCGGTGTAAGGCATCCAGTGAGCATCGAGCTTGAGCTGGCTGGCCAGCGAAGTCGGGGCGTTTTCAGGCAAGTTCATGGGCAAAACCTCGCAAGGCAATAAGCGGCGTAAGGATTGAAAACCGTTGTTGCAGCTAAATTGCCACGGGGATAAAGTCGGTGAAATGCAACTCTTCTAATGTTCAGTCAGCCAATCGCTAAACTTTCGAGTAACCCGCATGAGCACTCGCCGTCCCGATCCGCTGGCCCAGGTCAGCGACTTTGATATTCGCCTGCTGAGGATCTTTCGCAGTGTGGTGGAATGCGGCGGCTTCTCCGCAGCGGAAACCGTGCTGGGCATTGGTCGCTCGGCGATCAGCCAGCAGATGAGCGATCTGGAGCAACGCCTCGGTCTGCGCCTGTGCCAACGTGGACGCGCCGGTTTTTCCCTGACCGAAGAAGGTCGCGAGGTCTATCAATCGGCGTTGCAACTGTTGAGTGCGCTGGAAAGCTTCCGCACCGAGGTCAACGGTCTGCACCAGCACTTGCGTGGCGAATTGATCATTGGCCTGACGGACAACCTGGTCACCCTGCCCCACATGCGCATCACCCATGCCCTCGCGCAGTTGAAAGAGCGCGGCCCGGACGTGCAGATCCAGATCCGCATGATCGCGCCCAACGAGGTCGAACAAGGTGTACTCGACGGCCGCCTGCACGTCGGCGTGGTGCCGCAGGCCAGCGCGCTTTCCGGACTGGAATATCAACCGCTGTATAGCGAGCGATCGCTGTTGTACTGCGCGGTCGGCCACCCGCTGTTTTATGTCGACGACAAACAACTGGACGACGAGCGCCTGAACAGTCAGGACGCCATCGCCCCCACCTTCCGCTTGCCGGCGGAGATCCAGGCTCACTACCAGGCGCTCAATTGCACCGCCAGCGCCTCGGACCGCGAGGGTATGGCGTTCCTGATCCTGACCGGACGCTATATCGGTTATCTGCCGGATCACTATGCGAGTCTTTGGGTACAGCAGGGCCGGTTGCGAGCGTTGAAAGCCAAAACGCGCTTCTATGACCTGAGCCTGGCCTCGGTCACACGCAAGGGGCGTC
The DNA here is from genome assembly GCF_000282295.1 of Pseudomonas sp. GM33. Lineage (NCBI taxonomy): Bacteria > Pseudomonadati > Pseudomonadota > Gammaproteobacteria > Pseudomonadales > Pseudomonadaceae > Pseudomonas > Pseudomonas sp. GM33. The sequence goes on along the minus strand of NZ_AKJO01000039.1, from coordinate 22,524 downwards.
GCCCGCATCTGGTGCTGGAGAGCTTTCTCGAGAGCCTGGCCGCGACACGCTGAAAAACTGTGGGAGCGGGCTTGCTCGCGAAGAGGCCGTGTCAGTCGATATCTGCATAGCTGACACACCGCCTTCGCGAGCAAGCCCGCTCCCACAGTGGATTGTGGTGTAGGGTTTTATTGTGTGAGGACTTGTCTGAAGTCGGTGGGTACGCTATCAACGCACTGGCCGTCCCACCTACCTGTTCGGAAGTGCTTATGACCTTTGAAGTCCCAGCCCACGGCGGAAAACCCGTCAGCCGCATTCGTCAGAAGAACGAAGAGACCATCATCAAAGCCGCCGAAGACGAGTTCGCCCGTCACGGGTACAAAGGCACGAGCATGAACACCATCGCCCAGAACGCCGGGCTGCCCAAGGCAAACCTGCATTACTACTTCACCAACAAGCTCGGTTTGTACGTGGCGGTGCTGAGCAACATCATCGAGTTGTGGGACAGCACCTTCAACACCCTCACCGCCGAGGATGATCCGACCGAGGCCTTGACCCGTTACATTCGCGCCAAAATGGAGTTCTCCCGCCGCCAGCCGCAAGCCTCGCGGATTTTCGCCATGGAAGTCATCAGTGGCGGTGAATGCCTGACCGAGTATTTCAACCAGGACTATCGCGCCTGGTTCCAGGGCCGTGCCGGCGTGTTCCAGGCCTGGATCGACGCCGGTAAAATGGACCCGGTCGACCCGGTGCACCTGATCTTCCTGTTGTGGGGCAGCACCCAGCATTACGCCGACTTCGCCACGCAGATCTGCCGCGTCACCGGGCGCACCAAGTTGACCAAGCAAGACATGGAAGACGCCGGGGACAACCTGATCCGCATCATTCTCAAGGGCTGCGGCCTGAAACCTGCCATTTAAATAGCCATTCGGGTACGTATGCCTTTTACCCTCAGCGGTTTTTGCGAATACCGCGAAGAGATTCGCAAAAGCCGCTTCATTACCTTCGCCGCGCCGATCTCCAGCCCGGCCGAGGCGCAGGCGTTCATTGAACAGCACAGTGACTTGAATGCCTCGCACAACTGCTGGGCGTGGAAGCTCGGCGATCAATATCGCAGCACCGATGATGGCGAACCCGGTGGAACGGCAGGTCGGCCGATTCTGGCGGCGATCGAGGCACAGGATTGTGATCAGGTCGCGGTGCTGGTGATTCGCTGGTATGGCGGCATCCAGCTGGGCACCGGTGGTCTCGCCCGGGCCTATGGCGGCGGTGCGAACAAATGCCTGCAAGCGGCGCCGAAGGTTGAGTTGATCAGCCGGGTGCCGCTGCGATGCGCTTGCGGGTTTGCCGAGCTGGCGTTGGTCAAGCTGCGGGTGGCGGAGGCAGGTGGACTGGTTGTGGATGAAACCTTCACCGCCAATGGTGTCGAGTTGCAGTTGGCGGTAGGCGACGCGCAGATCGATACCTTGCAGTCACAGCTGGCCGATTTGAGCCGTGGACGCATTCTTTTGCAGCGCTGAAAACAAGAGCAAAAGATCGCAGCCTTCGGCAGCTCCTACAGGGGATCGTGCTGCGATCTTTTGGGGCACGCCGCTTTTCCACTTATTCCATATTTGCCCACATCTGCTGTGCACCCGGCTGTGGATAACCTGAGCACATACCGCTGTAACCCTTCTGTCATGCGGCTTTGCGGACTTTGCTCAATTTTCGTCCAATCTGCCATCAAGCGCATCAAATTCAAGTAAAAACAAACAGTTACAACGATTTATCACCTTTAGAAGAAAGCCACCCAGTGCTTATGCCCATGCCTTGAGCTTGCGCACAAATACTGTGGAGCAATCTGTGGATAACCCGTTCATGGCCGTCTCGGCACCCTGCACGGTATGGCTTGTGGTCGATTGATCATTTTTTAAGCAAAAGCCCACGAGCAAAATCGGGGCTTGATTTGCGCCGTTGCCCCCATCTGGTGCCGGGTTCTGCGTGGCTCATTTGAAAGCCGCGGGCTCAACACTTCGGCTCACAGGACCTGAAGATTTTCCTGACCTAATGGCCAGAAAATTGCTTTATCCACAGGCACAAGTCCAACAGCACTGAGCCTGTCATGCCCAATCACGCCCCAATCCCCGCTCCGGTTCCGCGCCTGCAACTGCGCGCAATCACAAAACGCTATCCCGGCTGCCTGGCCAACGATGCCATCGACCTGACCATTGCTCCTGGCGAGATCCATGCCCTGCTCGGCGAAAACGGCGCGGGCAAAAGCACGCTGATGAAAGTCATCTACGGCGTGACCCAGGCCGATTCGGGCGAGGTGATCTGGCAAGGTCGGCGGGTAACCCTGCGCAACCCGGCCCAGGCCCGGAGTTTGGGCATCGGCATGGTGTTCCAGCACTTCTCGCTGTTCGAAACCTTGAGCGTGGCGCAGAACATCGCCCTGGCCATGGGCGCGGCGGCAGGCACACCCAGACAACTTGAGCCGAAGATTCGCGAGGTGTCGCGACGCTATGGCATGGCGCTGGAACCGGAGCGACTTGTCCACAGCCTGTCGATCGGGGAACGGCAACGGGTGGAAATCATTCGCTGCCTGATGCAGGACATCCGCCTGTTGATTCTCGATGAACCGACTTCGGTGCTGACGCCGCAAGAGGCCGACGACTTGTTCGTCACCCTGCGCCGGCTCGCCGCCGAGGGCTGCAGCATTTTGTTCATCAGCCACAAGCTCGGGGAAGTCCGCGCGTTGTGCCAGAGCGCGACGGTACTGCGCGGCGGGCGCGTGACCGGACATTGCGTGCCAGCCGACTGTACGGATCAGCAACTGGCGCGCCTGATGGTCGGTGAGGCGGCGCAGCTGATCGCAAACTATTCGAAGGTGACCGGAGGTGATGCGTTCCTTGAGGTACGTGGATTGTCCTGGCACAACCCGGACCCGTTCGGGTGCTCGCTCAAGGACATCAACCTTGAAGTGCGCAGCGGCGAAATCGTCGGCATCGCCGGGGTCGCGGGCAATGGCCAGGACGAGCTGCTGGCTTTGCTCAGCGGCGAACAACGCCTCAATCGCAACGAAGGCGCAACCCTGCGCTTTGGCAAGGAACCGGTTGCCCATTTACACCCCGACGCACGTCGCAGACTTGGCCTGAGCTTCGTCCCTGCCGAACGCCTGGGCCATGGCGCAGTGCCAGAGTTGAGCCTGGCAGACAACGCGCTATTGACCGCTTTCCAGCAAGGACTGGTGAGTAAGGGTCTCATCCGGCGCAGCAGAGTCGAAACGCTGGCCGAGGAAATCATCCACCGTTTCGGGGTCAAGACACCCGATAGCCAGACCCCGGCCCGCAGCCTGTCCGGCGGCAACCTGCAGAAATTCATCCTCGGCCGGGAAATCCTCCAGCAACCCAAACTACTGATCGCCGCGCACCCGACCTGGGGGGTGGACGTCGGCGCGGCCGCCACCATTCATCGCGCCTTGATTGCCTTGCGCGATGCCGGCGCGGCGATCCTGGTGATTTCCGAAGACCTCGACGAACTGTTCCAGATCAGCGACCGCCTCGGCGCCTTGTGCGACGGTCGCCTGTCGGCGCTCCACGCCACGGTCGATACGCGCCTGAGCGATGTCGGCGGCTGGATGGCCGGCCAGTTCGCTACCCCTCAATCACTCGCATCCGCCACGCGCTAACGGAGTGTCACATGCTGCTTTCTCTTGAACCCCGTGGCCAGCAATCGCGGCTGATGCTGTGGTGCTCGCCGTTGCTGGCGGCTGCGCTGACCCTGGGTTGTGGATCGTTGTTGTTCATCGCGCTCGGGCATGACCCGCTGCTGACCTTGCACACACTGCTGATCGCTCCGGTCAGCGACCTGTATGGCGTCTCTGAATTGTTGGTCAAAGCCCTGCCGATCCTGCTGTGCGCATTGGGCCTGGCCGTCGCCTACCAGGCGCGCATCTGGAACATCGGTGCCGAAGGTCAACTGCTGCTCGGTGCATTGGCCGGCAGTGCGCTGGCAGTCAACATCATCGATATGCAAAGCCGCTGGGCGCTAGTGCTGATCCTGCTTACCGGCACCCTGGCCGGTGCTGCCTGGGCCGGGCTGACGGCGTGGTTGCGCACGCGCTTCAACGCCAATGAAATCCTGACCAGCATCATGCTCAACTACATCGCGCTGAACCTGTTGCTGTTCTGCGTTCACGGTCCGTTGAAGGACCCCGCCGGGTTCAATTTCCCCGAGTCAGCGATGTTCGGGGAGGTCAGCCGCTTGCCGCTCTTGCTGGAGGATGGACGGGTTCACGCCGGGGTGTATTTCGCCCTGCTCGCCTTGGTGGCGGTGTGGGTGCTGTTGCAGAAAAGCTTCGTCGGTTTCCAGATCAAGGTGCTCGGGCTGGACAAGCGGGCCGCCGGGTTCGTCGGCTTTCGCGAGAAGCGTTTGATCTGGCTCGCGCTGTTGATCAGCGGCGGTCTGGCCGGCCTTGCCGGCGTGTGCGAAGTCACCGGGCCGATCGGTCAGTTGGTGCCGCAGGTCTCGCCGGGCTACGGCTATGCGGCGATCACCGTAGCGTTTCTCGGGCGCCTGAATCCGCTCGGCATCCTGTTTTCCAGCCTGTTGATGGCGCTGCTGTACATCGGCGGCGAAAGTGCACAAATGAGCCTGAACCTGCCGCAAGCGATCACCCAATTGTTCCAGGGCATGATGCTGTTTTTCTTGCTGGCCAGTGACGTGCTGATTCTCTACCGGCCGCGCCTGAACCTGCGCTGGACCCGCCGCGCCCAAGCCACCGCCGTACACGCAGGAGCGTTGTGATGGATATCGATCTGCTGAGCAATATTTTCTACGCCATGGTCCGCTGCGGTACGCCGTTGCTGCTGATAGCGCTGGGGGAACTGATCTGCGAGAAAAGCGGCGTCCTCAATCTTGGCCAGGAAGGCATGATGCTGTTTGGCGCGGTGATCGGTTTCATCGTCGCTTTCAACACCGGGCACCTGTGGCTCGGCGTAGTGCTGGCGATGTTCGCCGGGATGCTGCTGTCATCGCTGTTTGCGCTGGTGGCGCTGGTGTTCAATGCCAATCAGGTGGCCAGCGGTCTGGCCCTGACGATTTTCGGCGTGGGCCTGTCGACCTTTGTCGGTGCGGCCTGGGTCGGCAAGCCGCTGGCAGGTTTCGAACCCTTGGCGATTCCCTATCTGAGCGAGATCCCGCTGTTCGGGCGGATGCTGTTTGCCCAGGACCTGTTGGTCTATCTGTCGTTCGTACTGTTTGCGCTGGTGGCCTGGGTCATTCTGAAAAGCCGAGTCGGGCTGATCATTCAAGCCGTCGGGGAAAATCCCGCTGCCGCCAGTGCCATGGGTTTGCCGGTGTTGACAGTGCGTATGTTGGCGGTGTTGTTTGGTGGCGCGATGGCCGGGTTGGCCGGGGCCTATCTGTCCCTGGCGTACACACCGATGTGGGCGGAGAACATGAGCGCCGGGCGCGGCTGGATTGCCCTGGCGCTGGTGGTGTTTGCCAGTTGGCGGGTGTGGCGCCTGCTGCTCGGCGCGTACCTGTTCGGGCTCGCCAGCATCCTGCACCTGGTGGCGCAGGGATTGGGGCTGGCGATTCCGTCGAGCCTGCTGGCGATGCTGCCGTATGTCGCGACCATTGTGGTACTGGTGCTGCTGTCACGGGATGCGCTGCGGACACGGTTGTATGCGCCGGTGTCGTTGGGGCAGCCGTGGCAGGCCGGGCATTAGGTGGTGACCGGGCCGTCCCCTTCGCGGGCAAGCCCGCTCCCACAGGGAGTTGGCGTGAACTCGGTCAAATGTGGGAGCGGGCTTGCCCGCGAAGGCGTCCGAACAGGCAACACTTGAGCAATGCCCCAAGCCAATTCAAACACCAGAAAAACCACCAGAATCGAACTCGCCCCCTGGATCAAGGCATAAGCCTGCCAGGCCGAGAACAGGAATCTGGCCACGGCGTCATACCGCCCGAAAACCTGCTGCGGATCACGAATCCGCAGCACCGCCCACACGCAGACGATCGAGCCCAACAGATTTGCCATCAACATGTGCACCGGTTCGAACGGTGGCAACTCACCAGGCAAACTCAACGCCTGGCTCAGCGCAGTCAAAACCCCATGCAACGCTGCAAAACTCCACGGCGTGACAAACGCCATCGTCACCAACAAGTCATACCAGGCACTGCCTTGCACCAACCGGCGATATTGCGCTGTAGTCCACATCGTCATTGCTCCATCAATTCAGGGAGCAACAAGGCTAAAGCCTGGAGTATGCTCCAGGGTCAAGCCCCTTCGAGACGTCATGATGCGCATCGGTGAATTAGCCCGGGCCAGCGCCGTCAGCCGCGACACGTTGCGCTTCTACGAGCAGCGCGGATTGATCGCGGCGCAACGCAGCGCCAACGGGTATCGCGACTATCCGCCAGACATGGTGCAACTGGTGCAGTACATCAAGACCGCTCAACGGCTGGGCTTTACCCTCGGCGAGATCGGCAACAGCGTCACGGCAATCTGGCAGTCGCCCGACCCGGACAGCGCCGTCACGCAACTGCTGCAAGACAAACTTAAACTGATCGAAGCCCGCATGGCCGAACTCGGCGCGCTACGCGAAGAGTTGCAACAACGGCTCGGGCAACAGTGTCCATTGAATCCACGATCCTGAACTTTCAAGGAAGCCACTCATGTCCAAGGCAAAAACCGCACTCATCATCGGCGCCTCCCGGGGGCTTGGCCTCGGGCTGGTGAAAACCCTGCTGGCCGATGGCTGGCAAGTCACCGCCACCGTGCGCGACCCGCAAAAGGCCGAGGCCTTGCAGGCCCTGGGCAAGGTGCGGATCGAAAAGCTCGACATGGACGATCAGCCCGCGGTGTCCGCCCTGAGCCAACAACTCAAGGGCGAGGTGTTTGACCTGTTGTTCGTCAATGCCGGGGTCAAGGGGCCGGATGTCCAGACACCCAACGGTGGCGCGACGATGGCCGACGTCGGTCAGTTGTTTTTCACCAACGCCGTGGCGCCGATCAACCTGGCCCAGCGTTTTGTAGAACAGATCCGCCCGGACAGCGGCGTGCTGGCGTTCATGAGTTCGGTGCTGGGCAGCGTGACCATGCCCGATGCGCCGGAGCTGGCGCTGTACAAGGCCAGCAAGGCAGCACTGAATTCCATGACCAACAGCTTCGTCACTCAGTTGGGCGATACAACGCTCACGGTCCTGTCGCTGCACCCGGGCTGGGTGAAGACCGACATGGGCGGTGAAGGCGCGGACATCGATGTCGAAACCAGCACCCGCGGCCTGGTTGATCAGGTGAATGCGTACGTCGGCAAGGGCGGGCATCACTTCATCAATTACCGGGGTGAGACCATTCCCTGGTAATTACCGCCAACACACTACCCTGTGGGAGCGGGCTTGCCCGCGATGACGGCGGCACAACCACCAACGATTTGACTGACACACCGCTATCGCGAGCAAGCTCGCTCCCACAAGGTCTTGAGTTGTTCTGTCGGGCCGGGCTTGCCCATAACGGTGTTTTGATCGAAACTGCCCACCTCGCCTCCCCGGCGAACCTGGATCAGCAGACAGGGCAACACTGAGCTGGCAACCCTGAACCCAATTTTCAGAGGAGCCGGCCAACATGCCTGCGACCCGTACTTGGTTAAAAAATCCCCTCGCCATTTTCACCTCCAACGGTCTCGATGCCCGTGGCGGCCTGGTGCTGCAAGACGGCTTGATCGTCGAAGTACTCGGCGCCGGCCAGCAACCTTGCGCGCCGTGCAATGAAGTGTTCGATGCCCGCGAGCATGTGATCCTGCCGGGCCTGATCAACACCCATCACCATTTCTATCAAACCCTGACCCGCGCCTGGGCGCCGGTGGTCAATCAGCCGCTGTTCCCGTGGCTGAAAACCCTTTACCCGGTCTGGGCACGCCTGACCCCGGAAAAACTCGCCCTCGCCACCAAGGTCGCACTGGCCGAATTGCTGCTGTCCGGCTGCACCACCGCCGCCGACCATCACTACCTGTTCCCGGAAGGTCTGGAAAATGCCATCGACGTGCAAGTCGAGAGCGTTCGCGAACTGGGCATGCGCGCCATGCTCACCCGCGGCTCCATGAGCCTCGGTGAAAAGGACGGTGGCCTGCCGCCGCAACAGACCGTGCAGGAAGGCGAAGTGATCCTCGCCGACAGCCAGCGGCTGATCGCCGAATACCACGAGCGCGGTGATGGCGCGCAAATCCAGATCGCCCTGGCACCCTGCTCGCCGTTCTCGGTGACCCCGGAAATCATGTCGGCCAGTGCCGAACTGGCGAACAAACTCGACGTGCGCCTGCACACCCACCTGGCAGAAACCCTCGACGAAGAAGATTTCTGCCTGCAACGCTTCGGCCTGCGCACCGTGGACTATCTGGACAGCGTCGGCTGGCTCGGCCCGCGTACCTGGCTGGCCCATGGCATCCACTTCAACCCGGACGAGATCGCCCGCCTCGGCGCCGCCGGGACCGGTATCTGCCATTGCCCGAGTTCGAACATGCGCCTGGCCTCGGGCATCTGCCCGAGCATCGAATTGACTGACGCCGGCGCCCTGCTGGGTCTGGGCGTGGACGGTTCGGCCTCCAACGATGCCTCGAACATGATGCTCGAAGCGCGCCAGGCCCTGTACATCCAGCGCCTGCGCTACGGCGCCGAGAAGATCACCCCGGAACGCGTGCTCGGCTGGGCGACCAAAGGTTCGGCCAGTCTGTTGGGACGTACCGATATCGGCGAGTTGGCAGTAGGCAAGCAGGCTGACCTGGCGCTGTTTAAGCTCGATGAGCTGCGCTTCTCCGGCAGCCATGATCCGGTCTCGGCCCTGCTGCTGTGCGGCGCCGATCGCGCGGACCGGGTGATGGTCGGCGGTAAGTGGCGGGTGATTGACGGGCAGGTCGAGGGGCTGGACCTGAAGGGCTTGATTGCCGATCACAGCCAGGCGGCGCGACAGTTGATTGCCGGGACCTGACACAACACCGTTTAAAACTGTGGGAGCGGGCTTGCTCGCGAAAGCGGAGTGTCAGTCACATGAGTATTGACTGGTACGACGCCTTCGTCGGAACGCCGCCCGGAGCAAGCCCGCTCCCACATTGGTTTTGCGGTGCTCTTAGAGTCCCAGCAGCGACAACATGATAAACGTCGCAAACAACACGAAATGCGTCATCCCTTCGATGGCGTTGGTTTCTCCATCGTTGAGATTGATCGCGCTGACGATCAGGGTCAGAAACACCATCACGGTCTGCACCGGGGTCATGGCCATCTGGAATGGCTGGCCGGTATAGAGCGCCATCGCCTCCATCACCGGCACCGTCAGGATCACCGTCGACAATGACGCGCCCATGGCGATGTTGACCACCGACTGCATGCGGTTGGCCAGTGCCGCACGTAATGCGGTCAAGATCTCCGGCGCCGCAGAGATCGCCGCCACCAGGATCGCCGTAATCACCGGCGGTGCCCCCGTTCCTTCCAGCCCCAGATCGAGGGTCCTGGACATCACTTCGGCCAGTGCGCCAATCACCACCACCCCGAACACCAGGGTGCCGATACTCAGCACCAGATTTACCGGCTGCGGTTCCGCGCCGGGCTCCCTCCTGCGGCGCTTGTCCGGGTAGCTGTAGCTGAAAAAATAACTGTGCGGCCCGACCTGCATGCGCAGGAACAAGGCGTAGAGCACCACCATCGTGCCGATGGTAAAGGCCGAATAGAGCTTCCATCGCGCTTCGGGAATGAACTCCGGCACCACCATCGAGACCCCCATGGCGGTGAGAATCATCACGCTGTAACTGCGCGCCGAATCGTCGTTATAGGACTGTTCGCCATGTTTGAGCCCGCCCATCAACGCCGCGAGGCCCAGGATGCCATTGATGTCGAGCATCACCGCCGAGTAGATCGTATCGCGCACCAGCGTGGCCGAGGCTTCGTTGCTCATCATGATCGCCAGGATCACCACTTCCACCAGCACGGCGGCCAGGGTCAGGATCATCGTGCCGTAGGGATCACCGACCTTCTCCGCCAGCAACTCGGCCTGATGGGCAACGCGCATGGAGGCGGCGACGATGAAGGCGATCAGCACCAGCCCGCTGATCAATGCGATGGCCTGGCCGCTGTGCAGCATCCAGTGCTCCAGCGGATAGGCCACACACGCGGCGATCAACGCCAACAGCAGGAAGCCTTCTTGCTTGAGGGTGGTGAGCATGGCGAGCCTTTTTGCCGAGTGGTGCCGATGAGCTACTGACTGCGGGGTGGCGTTAACGTTTCGTTTTACCTTAGCGCACCAGAGGATGGCAGCCGCTTCAGCAGGTGCACTTTTATTGGCCTTGCCGGCCTCTTCGCGAGCAAGCCCGCTCCCACATCCGACCGAGTTCCCCTGTGGGAGCGGGCTTGCTCCGGGCGGCGATCCGACGAAGGCGTCACCCCGGATTCAGCTTTTTGTTGTCTTGTTGGTCAGCCATTTGCATTGCCCCTGCCAACCACAGAACAAAATGGAGCTCCAATTCATGCACAACCGTCCGTTGAAGAAGCTGCTTTGCGCCATTACCGCCGCCATCGGCCTCGGCGCCAGCCTGAGTGCCAGTGCCAACGACCCGCTGAAAGTCGGCTTCGTCTACATCGGCCCGATCGGCGACCACGGCTGGACCTATCAGCATGAACAGGGACGCAAGGAGCTCGCGGCAAAATTCGGCCCGCAGATCACCACCAACTACGTGGAGAACGTCGCCGAAGGGGCCGACGCCGAGCGGGTGATCCGCAACATGGCCAAGGACAAATACGACCTGATCTTCACCACCTCCTTCGGCTACATGAACCCGACCGTGAAAGTCGCCAGGCAGTTTCCCCAGGTGACCTTCGAACACGCCACCGGCTACAAGCAGGACAAGAACCTCGGCACCTACCTGGCACGTACCTATGAAGGTCGCTACGTCGGTGGCTTCCTCGCGGCGAAGATGACCAAGACCAAAAAAATCGGCTATGTCGCCTCGTTCCCGATCCCTGAGGTGATCCGCGACATCAACGCCATCCAGCTGGCCCTGAACAAGTACAACCCTGGCACTGAGATCAAGGTGGTGTGGGTCAACTCCTGGTTCGATCCGGGCAAGGAAGCGGATGCCGCCAATGCGCTGATCGACCAGGGCGTTGACGTGGTGTTTCAGCACACCGACAGCCCGGCGCCGATCCAGGCCGCCGAACGTCGTGGCGTGTATGCGGTGGGCTACGCTTCGGACATGGCGCACTTCGGGCCGAAGGCGGTGCTGACCTCCATCGTCAACGACTGGGGGCCGCACTACATTCAGGCAGCCCAAAGCCTGATCGACCATGACTGGAAGTCCCAAGACTACTGGGGCGGCTTGAAAGAGGGCACGGTTGAGCTGCCGATCAGCGACCTGGTGCCGGCAGCGGTGAAAAGCGAAGCCGAACAGCTCATCGCCAATATCAAGAGCGGTACGCTGCAGCCGTTCACCGGGCCGATCAAGGATCAGGCCGGCGTCGAAAAAATCCCGGCGGGGGTGAGCGCGACCACGGCGGAACTGGCGTCGATGAACTACTACGTGGAAGGCATGAAGGCGGAAATACCGAAGTAACACTTCAACCACCACACAACCCCCTGTGGGAGCGGGCTTGCTCGCGAATGCGGTGTGTCAGGCAACGGAGATGTTGGATGTACCGGCCTTTTCGCGAGCAAGCCCGCTCCCACATTGGACCTATAGTGTTTTCAAGGACTGCGCATGACCAGCCTCCCCATCATCGACATCGCACCGCTCTACAACGACGACCAGAACGCCTGGCCAGCCGTGGCCGCACACATCGACCACGCCTGCCGCGAGTGGGGTTTCTTCTACATCAAGGGTCATCCAATCAGTGCCGTCCGCATCGACGCCCTGCTCGACCACGCCAGACGCTTCTTTGCCCAACCCGCCGCCGAAAAACTCAAGATCGACATCACCCAGAGCCGTCACCATCGCGGCTACGGCGCCATCGCCACCGAACAGCTGGACCCGAGCAAGCCCAGCGACCTCAAGGAAACCTTCGACATGGGCCTGCACCTGCCGGCCGACCACCCTGACGTACTGGCGGAAAAACCCTTGCGCGGCCCCAATCGCCATCCGTCCCTGCCCGGTTGGCAAGCGCTGATGGAGCAACACTACGTCGACATGCAGGCCCTCGCACAAACGCTGTTGCGGGCAATGACCATTGCGCTGGGGATTGAGCGCGACTTCTTCGACACTCGCTTCAATGACCCGGTCAGCGTGTTGCGCCTGATCCACTACCCGCCGCGTCACACGGCCAGCTCCACCGAGCAGCAAGGCGCCGGCGCCCATACCGACTACGGCTGCATCACCCTGCTCTATCAGGACGCCGCCGGTGGCTTGCAGGTACGCAACGTCAAAGGCGAATGGATCGACGCGCCACCCATCGACGGTACGTTCGTGGTCAACCTCGGCGACATGATGGCGCGCTGGAGCAACGATCGTTACCTGTCGACGCCGCACCGGGTGATCAGCCCGCTCGGCGTGGATCGCTATTCGATGCCGTTCTTCGCCGAGCCGCACCCGGATACCCGCATCGAATGCCTGCCCGGTTGTCAGGATGCATTGCACCCGGCGAAATACCCGGCCACCACCTGCGCCGGGTTCCTGCTCTCGCGCTTCGCCGATACCTACGCTTATCGACGGGAACAGGAAGCGGTGTGATGAACCGCCTGGTCAGGTTTTACCAATTGTTGCGGCAACCCTCTGTAGAATGGCGACCATTGCACCTGATGAGAAAAGAATCATGTATGACTGGCTGAACGCCCTGCCCAAGGCAGAACTGCACCTGCACCTGGAAGGCTCGCTGGAGCCCGAGCTGTTGTTCGCACTGGCCGAGCGCAACAAGATTGCCTTGCCATGGAGCGACGTCGAAACCTTGCGCAAGGCGTATGCCTTCAACAACCTGCAGGAATTCCTCGACCTGTATTACCGGGGTGCCGATGTGCTGCGCACCTCCCAGGATTTCTATGACCTGACCTGGGCATACCTGCTGCGCTGCAAAGAGCAGAACGTGATTCACACCGAACCGTTCTTCGACCCGCAGACCCACACCGACCGTGGCATCCCGTTCGAAGTGGTGCTCAACGGCATCGCCGCCGCGCTGAAGGATGGCGAGCAGCAACTGGGCATCACCAGCGGTTTGATCCTGAGCTTCCTGCGCCATCTGAGCGAAGACCAAGCACAGAAAACCCTCGACCAGGCGCTGCCGTTCCGCGATGCGTTCGTCGCCGTGGGCCTGGACAGTTCGGAGATGGGGCACCCGCCGAGCAAGTTCCAGCGCGTGTTCGACCGTGCCCGTCACGAAGGCTTCCTGACCGTCGCCCATGCCGGTGAAGAAGGCCCGCCCGAGTACATCTGGGAAGCCATCGACCTGCTGAAAATCCAGCGCATCGACCATGGCGTGCGTGCCATCGAAGACGAGCGTCTGATGCAGCGGATCATTGACGAGCAAATCCCGCTGACCGTGTGCCCTCTGTCGAACACCAAGTTGTGCGTGTTCGATCACATGTCGCAGCACAACATTCTCGACATGCTGGAACGCGGTGTGAAAGTGACCGTGAACTCCGATGACCCGGCGTACTTCGGCGGTTATGTCACGGAGAACTTCCATGCCCTGCACACCCACCTGGGCATGACCGAGGACCAGGCCAGACGCCTGGCGCAGAACAGCCTCGATGCGCGGTTGGTGAAACCCTAAGGGCAAACGCAAACCGTGTAGGAGCTGGCTTGCCAGCGATGCTGGATGGGAGGCCGCCATCGCCGGCAAACCGGCGCCTACAACGCCATTTCCAGCTCGGTCTCCAGGGCAAAGCGATGAATTTCGCGTTGCCCGGAGGCCGTCACCTGCAAGGCTCGGGAATCGTTGGGCAGGCTCAGCCATCCCGACTGCATGAACAGCTGCAACAAGGCCGCCCCCAGCGAGCCGCCCATGTGCGGGCGTCTTTCGCTCCAGTCAGGGCACGCACAGGCAACCCTGCCGTTGTGATGGGCCAGCGCCTGGATGAACACTCCCCGTGCCGCCAACTCCGTCGCGCCCTTGAGCGTGACCGTGACCCGCTGATCCGAATGTTCGATCCAACCCGCTTCCAGCAGTCGCTGATACAGGTCGGCGGACAGGGTACCCCCCAAGTGATCGTCGCACAGCCGGGCACTCAGCAATGACGAGCGCACTGCCCGGGGTTTGACGAGTGGCGCATTGCGCTTGAACACCTCCGGAATATCCTGGGGCGCGCTGGCGAAGGTCGCGCTGGCCAGCGCCTCGATTGCCGCCCCGACCTCAGGGGCAGCCAGGCGGAAGAAGCGTTTGCGGCCACGGTTTTCAACCCTTAACAGACCTCCAGCGGACAAACGTCCCAGGTGTGCACTGGCCGAAGACGGTGACAGGCCGGCCAGCAATGCCAACTCTTCGGTTGCTCGCGCCGAACCATCCATCAAGGCCCACATCATTGCGCTGCGCTTTGGGTCAGCCAGCAATGTGGCGATCTGGCTGATGCAAGGTGCATGTTCCATGTATTCACTCCCTGTTGAATCGTTTCGTCTTCTGACCAGAAACATCTTGACCAGTAATGTGTCGTCGGCCAATCCGCGGAAACTGCCAAGAGTCCGGCAACGCCTTGCTCACCCATTAGCGCTGCCTGGCCGATACCGCGAAGGCCAGAAGGATGACCGTGCTGCCGGGCCGACTCGAACGTGGACCCGCCATGGGGGGATCGACGCTACTGACATGATGAGGGCGCTAGTATATGCGGGTTGGTCGGCGGATCCTGTCCTCCGCCCGGCATAGGTGGTGATCGTTCCTGAGGGAAATTTCTCTTTTTTTGTGCGACTAATGATCGATATCCGAAAAGCCCGGAAATTGACTGCTCAACGGGGCGCATCGGCTGACAAGCATTTCGCGCAACAGGTTCACCGGCTTACTCAGTTGTGCGCGATGGGCGCACAACAGATTCAACGGTGCGCGCTCGCAGAGCAGTTCCGGCATCAGCACCTTCAAGCGGCCGGCCAGCACATCGGCGGCGACATCGAGCCAGGATTTGTAGGCGATCCCGGCACCGGCAACGGCCCAAAGCCGAACGACATCGGCATCGTCACTGAAGCGATCGCCGCTGACGGTCAGGCTGACTTCGCGTTTGCCGTCGTGAAAACTCCAGTGATCGTGGACCCTGCTGCCGAGCATGTACAACAGGCAATTGTGCTGCGCCAGTTGCTCCAGGTGCCGCGGTTCGCCGTGGCGAGCCAGATAGTCGGGAGCGGCGCACAACACCCGGCGGTTCTGCGGGGCGATAGGCAGCGCCACCAGGCTGGAGTCTTCCGGTTCACCGTAGCGCAGGGCAATGTCTACCGGCTGGCGGAATAGGTCGGCGATGCGATCCCCCAGCAGCAGGCGCACGGTCAGTTTCGGATGCTCGCGCTGGAACTGGTCAAGCCAGGGCAACAGCAGATGGCGGCCAAAGTCCGACGGCGCCGACAGTTGCAGAACCCCGCTGACCTGGTCCTGACCGCTGGCCAGTAATCGCCGGCCCTCGTCGAGATTGCTCAGGGCCGCGCGGGCGTATTCGAGAAAGCCCTCGCCTTCGGCGGTCAGGCGCAAGCTGCGGGTCGAGCGGGCCAATAGACGGGCGCCGAGTTGCCGTTCGATGCGCTTGAGCGCTGCACTGGCCACCGCCGCCGACATGTCCATGCCCCGCGCGGCGGCGGACAGACTGCCCAGGTCCGCCGCCCGGACAAACAACTGCAGGTCATCGAAACGCAGCATCAAAAGCACCGATTATCAAAAAAATATTGAAAGAGACTGCTCTTTTAGCCGGTTTTATCTTCAGGAGAAATAGCCAATCATCTCCCCCATCGAATCACTTCTTTTATTAGTGTTCAGGAGTCGCCCATGAAAGCCATTGCCTACTACGCCTCGTTACCGATCAGTGACGACAAAGCCCTGCAAGACATCGAGCTGCCGGAGCCGGTTGCCGGACCTCGCGACTTGCTTGTGGAAGTCAAAGCCATCTCGGTCAACCCGGTGGACACCAAGGTGCGCCAGAACGTCCAGCCCGAAGGCGGTGCGGCCAAGGTGCTGGGCTGGGACGTGGCTGGCGTGGTCAAGGCCGTGGGCAGTGACGTGACGCTGTTCTCGGTCGGCGACAAGGTGTTTTACGCCGGCTCCATCGCCCGGGCGGGCGGCAACAGCGAATTGCATGTGGTGGACGAACGCATCGTCGGCCACATGCCCAAGACCCTTGGTTTCGCCGAGGCCGCCGCCCTGCCGTTGACCGCGATCACAGCGTGGGAATTGCTGTTCGAACGCCTGCAAGTGCGCGAAGGCAAAACCGACAAGGGCCAGAGCCTGTTGATCGTCGGCGCGGCAGGTGGTGTGGGCTCGATTCTTACGCAACTGGCTCACCAACTGACGGCTCTGAAGGTCATCGGCACCGCTTCGCGTGCGCAGACCCAAAGCTGGGTGAAAGAGTTGGGTGCCGATCTGGTGATCGACCATGGCCAGCCACTGAGCGAAGCACTCAAGCGCGCAGGTGTGGATCAGGTTACCCACGTCGCCAGCCTGACCCAGACCGACCAGCACCTGGACCAACTGGTCGAGGCGTTGGCGCCCCAAGGCAAACTGGCGCTGATCGATGACCCCAAGTCGCTGGACGTGACCAAGCTCAAGCGCAAGAGCCTGTCGCTGCACTGGGAGTTCATGTACACCCGTTCGCTGTTTGAAACCGCGGACATGATCGAGCAGCACAACCTGCTCAATCGCGTCGCCTGGCTGATCGATGCCGGAACGTTGAAAACCACAGTGGGCGAACACTTCGGCACGATCAATGCCGCCAATTTGCGCCGTGCCCATGCCCTGCTGGAAAGCGGCAAGGCCAAGGGCAAGATTGTGCTGGAAGGGTTTTGAAACGCTGAAAAAAACCCTTCCTGATTTCATTGTTTCTGCGTTTTTTCGTCTGCGACCGGAACATCCCGGTCGCAGACAATCCCTGTGGGTGCCCTCGAAAAGTCGTGTTTTCTTTAGTTACAAACCGTCAGTCCGACAGTTGATCCTTGTCACAATGCTGCTCGTATTCAGGACTACAATCGAATCTCCTGCGAGGCAGTCTTTTGCGTAACGTCTTTTACGAGAGGTGATCCGTTGTGAAGATCCTGATAAAAGAATTGGCAAAATCCCAGTGGCAAGTCCGCTTAGACCAGCATGCGGTGACGTTCCGCAGCGAAGCAGAAGCTCGCGCTTTCACGCGTACCCTCGAAGCCCGCATCCAGGCTCCTCACCAGATTCCCATCCTCCACCCGCAGCGCGCTGCCGGCTGATTCCGGCCTCAAGCCTGGGCTTGCGCCAGCGCCCGGGCATTTTGCAAACGCCGGGTGAGCACTGCAGCGCTCACCACCAGAACTCCGCACAGGCTGATGACCATGGCCATCGGCACGGCGCTGCCATCGTGCAAAATGCCCACCAGCGCGGAGGCGCCGGCCGCCACACTGAACTGCAGGCAACCGAGCAGCGCCGACGCGCTGCCGGCTCGTGCGCCCTGCCCGCTCATCGCACAGGCGGCGGCGTTGGGGCTGATGCAACCGAGACTGGAAATACAGATGAACAATGGAATCAGCAGCGGCCACAGCTGGGCCGGATGCAGAGCGCTGACAGCGAGCAGGGTCAGACCGGCCGCGAGATAAACCCACACCGCGCGCGCCAGCAAGAAGGTCGGGCCACGTTTGGCCAGCAGCCGCGCGTTGACCTGCGCCACCAGAATGAAGCCCGCCGCATTGGTGCCGAACAACCAGCCGAAATGCTCGGCCGGAACGCCGTAGAGCTTGATGATGATGAACGGTGAACCGGCGATGTAGGCAAACATCCCGGCGATGGCGATGCCTCCGGTCAAGGCGTGGCCAAGAAATATCGGGTCGGCCAGCAACCGACCGTACTGACGCAGCGCGCCCGACAGCGGTTGACGCGGTATGTGGGCCGGCAAGCTTTCCGGCAATCCCGTCGCCACCGCCAGCCCCGCCAACGCACTGAACCCGGTCAAGGCCAGGAAGATCGACTGCCAGCCAGTGGTGTTGACCAGCAATCCACCCAGCAAGGGCGCGAGGATAGGCGCGAGCCCCATCACCAGCATCAACTGTGAAAAGACTTTCGCCGAGCCCACCGCATCACATTTGTCGCTGACCACCGCCCGGGAAATCACCATGCCGGCGCAGCCACCCAACGCCTGGACGAAACGCGCACCGATCAACCACTCCAGGTTCGGCGCATAGGCGCACGCCACCGAGGCCGCGGTGAACAGGCCGACACCGGTGAGCAACGGAATGCGTCGCCCGAAACGATCCGCCACCGGGCCATAGGCCAACTGACCGATGGACAAGCCGAGGAAGTAGGCCGCCAACGTCATCTGGACGTGATTTTCGTCCGTGCCGAAAGCCAGCGCCATGGCCGGGAACGCCGGCAGGTAGAAATCGATCGCCAGCGGACCGAAAGCGCTCAAGGCGCCGAGAATCAGAATGGTACGGAAGTTCATCAGGCATCCAGTGAGGCAGGAGTCGGCAGCCCGACAGTCTAGCCGCGCATGGACGCCTTGAACATTCCGGTAGCTCGCTAACTATCAAAATCAGGCCAGTTTGACGCCATACCCCTCTTCACTGATCGCCTCGATCACTTGCTGGGCAGTCAGCGCACTTTCGACACCGACTTCTTTCGCCGCCAGATCGACCCGCACACTGGCTGCCGGGTCCCTGGCCTGCACGGCCTGAGTGATGGCCTTGACGCAGTGGCCACAAGACATGCCTTCAACGTTGAACACTTGCATGGGATGACTCCTTTTCCGAGGGTTGAGTCCAGTTTCGAGCTTGCCATCATGGCAAGGTCAAGTTCTGAAGTTAGCTGCCGGGCTGGCAATCGGCGTTACGCTCGGCCAAGCTGCGTCCATCAATGACTCGAACTCAGGAGATTCAGCCATGCGCTGGTCGGTTTTCAGCCTGTTTGGCTTTCTCAGCCTTTTCGCCGCCGTGCCTTCGGTCAATGCTGCCGGTCAGGATTATGGCGTGCTGATCATTTCCCGCGAGCGCCTGGAAGTCGCGACCAGCTGCGAGATCGGTGTGTACATCCAGGACCAATTGGCGGCACGGCTGTTTCAGGAACAGAGCACCTCGTTCAACCTGCCGCCCGGCGTCGTCTCGCTGCGCCTCAAGTTACTCCCGGGGCAGATGCCGGGTTGCAATCCGGGCATGCTCGCGCCGGGCTCTCAGGATATCCAGCTCAAGGCCGGCGATGTGCTCAAGTACCGGATCGCGATGACGCAGGAAGGGATGTACCTCAAGCGCGCCGGACTCGGCTACTGACCCACAACCCTTGTGGGAGTGGGCTTGCTCGCGAAAGCGGTGTGTCATGCAACATTGATGTCGACTGACACGACGCCTTCGCGAGCAAGCCCGCTCCCACATTCACTCAGTGGTGGGTATAAGATTGGCACTTGACCTTACCAGCATGGCAAGGTTGATCCTGTGGTCATCTACTACAGGGAGTGCGACCGATGTCCGAATCCACCACGTTCGACCTGCCGATTGCCGGCATGACCTGCGCCAGTTGCGCCGGGCGTGTCGAGCGCGCCTTGAGCAAAGTCATTGGCGCCAGTGCCGTCAGCGTCAACCTCGCCACTGAACAGGCCCGGGTCCAGGCACCCAGCGACAGCCTGCCGGCCCTGATGGATGCCGTGGCCAAGGCCGGCTACAGCGTGCCGCAGCAAAGCCTGGAACTGAGCATCGACGGCATGACCTGCGCGTCCTGCGTCGGTCGGGTCGAGCGGGCGCTGGGCAAGGTGGCGGGCGTGAAAAGCGTCAGCGTCAACCTGGCCAACGAACGCGCCCATCTTGAACTGCTCGGCCAGGTCGATCCGCAAACCTTGATCGCGGCCGTGACCAAGGCCGGTTACGCCGCCAGCGTATGGGAAGCCGAACACCCGCCGGCCGACAATCAGCAACAGCGCCTGCATCGCGAACGCCTGGCCTTGATCATGGCCATCGTCCTCGCCTTGCCGCTGGTCCTGCCGATGTTGCTGCAACCGTTCGGCGTGCACTGGATGCTCCCGGCCTGGGCGCAATTCGCCTTGGCCACGCCGGTGCAATTCATCTTCGGTGCACGGTTTTACGTTGCGGCCTGGAAAGCCGTACGCGCCGGGGCTGGCAACATGGATTTGCTGGTGGCCCTGGGCACCAGCGCCGGTTATGGCTTGAGTGTGTATGAATGGGCCACCGCCGCCGGGCGCATGCCGCACCTGTATTTCGAAGCCTCGGCGGTGGTGATCGCCCTGGTATTGCTGGGCAAGTACCTGGAAAGCCGCGCCAAGCGCCAGACCGCCAGCGCCATCCGCGCCCTCGAAGCCTTGCGCCCGGAACGGGCGATTCAGGTGCTCGATGGCCGCGAGCAGGAAGTCGCCATCAGCGCCCTGCGCCTCAATGACCTGGTGATGGTCAAACCCGGAGAGCGCTTCCCGGTCGATGGCGAAGTGATAGAAGGCCAGAGCCACGCCGACGAAGCCCTGATCAGTGGCGAGAGCCTGCCGGTGCCCAAACAGCCCGGCGACAAAGTCACGGGCGGCGCGATCAACGGTGAAGGACGGTTGCTGGTGCGGACCCAGGCCCTCGGTGCGGAAACCGTACTGGCCCGGATCATCCGCCTGGTGGAAGACGCCCAGGCCGCAAAGGCGCCGATCCAGAAACTGGTGGATAAAGTCAGCCAGGTGTTCGTGCCCACCGTGCTGTTGATTGCCCTGGCAACCCTGATCGGCTGGTGGCTGTATGGCGCGCCGATGGAAACCGCGCTGATCAACGCCGTGGCGGTGCTGGTGATCGCCTGCCCTTGCGCCCTGGGCCTGGCCACGCCGACGGCGATCATGGCCGGCACCGGCGTGGCGGCACGCTACGGGATCCTGATCAAGGACGCCGAAGCCCTGGAGCGTGCCCATGAAGTCAGCGCGGTGGTGTTCGACAAGACCGGCACCCTGACCTCCGGCGCCCCGCGCATTGCTCATCTGAGTGCCATCGACGGCAATGAAGCGAGCCTGCTGCAACTGGCCGGCGCCCTGCAACGCGGCAGTGAGCATCCGTTGGCCAAAGCTGTTCTGGAGGCCTGCGCCGAACGCCACTTGAAGGTGGCCGACGTCAGCGACAGCCAGTCCCTGACCGGCCGCGGCATTGCCGGCACACTGGAGGGTCGTCGCCTGGCCCTGGGCAATCGGCGCCTGCTGGAGGACAACGGTTTGAACGCCGGACCGTTGGCCGACTCGGCGATCGCGTGGGAAAAAGAAGGCCGGACCTTGTCCTGGCTGATCGAACAATCCCCCGAACCACAGGTGCTGGGCCTGTTCGCCTTCGGTGACACCCTCAAACCCGGCGCGCTGCAAGCAGTGCAGCAACTGAGCGCAAGGAACATCAGCAGCCACCTGCTGACCGGCGACAATCGCGGTAGCGCCAAGGTGGTGGCCGAGGCGCTGGGCATCCAGGACGTGCATGCCGAAGTACTGCCGGCGGACAAAGCCGCCACGGTTGCCGCACTGAAAGAAACCGGCGTGGTGGCGATGGTCGGCGACGGTATCAATGACGCCCCGGCACTGGCCGCCGCCGACATCGGCATCGCCATGGGTGGCGGCACCGACGTCGCCATGCACGCGGCCGGTATCACCCTGATGCGCGGCGATCCGCGACTGGTACCGGCTGCATTGGAGATCAGCCGCAAGACCTACGCCAAGATTCGGCAGAACCTGTTCTGGGCCTTCGTCTATAACCTGATCGGCATTCCGCTGGCGGCGTTTGGCTTCCTCAACCCGGTGCTGGCCGGTGCGGCCATGGCGTTGTCGAGCGTCAGCGTGGTGAGCAATGCGCTACTGTTGAAAACCTGGAAACCCAAGGACCTGGAGGACAACCGATGAACATCGGCCAAGCGGCCCGCCACAGCGGCCTGAGCGCAAAGATGATCCGTTACTACGAATCCATCGGCCTGCTCAAGGCGGCCCATCGCACCGACAGCGGTTATCGGGTGTATGGCGATGACGACCTGCACACCCTGGCGTTCATCAAGCGCTCGCGGGACCTGGGGTTTTCCCTGGAGGAAGTCGGCAAGTTGCTGACCCTCTGGCAAGACCGCCAGCGCGCCAGCGCCGATGTGAAGGCTTTGGCCCGTCAGCATATCGATGAGCTGAACCGGAAGATCCGTGAACTGGGGCAGTTGCGCGATACGTTGCAGGATCTGGTTGAGCACTGCCATGGCGACCATCGGCCGGATTGCCCGATTCTGAAGAATCTGGAGTCGGGGTGTTGTGCTGGACCGGCTCGGGCCTGACACATTGATGGTCGATGTGCCACCGCCATCGCGGGCAAGCCCGCTCCCACAGGGTTTGTGGATGTATGGAGCAGATGTGGACAACTCGATCCTTGTGGGAGCGGGCTTGCCCGCGAAGGCGGACTGTCAGGCGACAGAGGTGTTGGATCTGCCCCCACAAAAAACCCGGCCGAACAGGCTGTGTGAAAACACGCT